>JANPOJ010000509.1:0-1637 GCA_031427935.1 Ilumatobacteraceae bacterium
AGTCATCGCGGGCGCAGCGCTTGCCCTCGCAGTCATCGGTGGAACCGCAGGGATCACACTCGCCCGCGACAACGATCACACGGTGTACCGAGCCGATGTCATGGCCGGCGTCACACCGCCCTATACGGGTGCGACAAACCCGATTCGCGGGATCAATGGCGGCGGAGCGCCGTGGGTCATCGCCGATTCCGAGATCCGGGTCCGCACGAGCGGCAGGGTCGACGTGGAGGTCGAGGGCCTCGTGATCGGCCCAGGTGGGCCGGCCGCTTTCGTTGGCATCAACCCCGCACCCCTCATGAAGGTCAGGGTCAGCTGCTTGTCGACCGACGCAGCGGGTGCGGCGACCACGGTCAATGTCGAGAGTGAGACGTTCCCCGTCGATGCGGCCGGCAACGGCAAGGCACGAGTACATGTCGACCTTCCCAGCCCGTGCTATGCGCCGATCGTGTTCGTTGCCAACGGCAACGCTGTAGGTGCGTGGTTCGCAGTGAGCGGCGCCTGATCGCTCCGAGGCGAATCGTCCGGCCGGACCGCAGCGCTGTGCTGCGGTCACGGTCGGTTTTCTGACCGTGCTAGACAAGGCGACCATGCGAGTCGCCCTCAGCACCGGTGGCGGCGACGCCCCCGGCCTCAACGCAGTCATCCGCTCGGCAACGTTGTGTGCCCTGCGCCGGGGGTGGGAGGTCGTCGGCATCCGCGACGGCTTCAACGGCTTGATGTTCCCCGAGCTGTATCACGACGGCGTCAGTGGAACGGCCCTGCTCGAACGACACACGGTGCGAGGCATCGGCTACCTCGGCGGCACGGTGTTGGGCAGTACCAACCGCGGTAACCCGTGCCATTTCCCCGTGGAGCAGCCCGACGGAACGTTCCAGTACGAAGACCGCACCGATCACCTCGTGTCGCTGTTCCGCGAAGCAGGCATCGACGCATTGATCACCATCGGCGGCGATGGTTCGCTCTCCATCGGCCAGCGACTGTTCGAGGCCGGGCTGCGGGTGATCGGTGTGCCGAAGACGATCGACAACGATCTCGACAAGACGATGGTCACGTTCGGCTTCGACACTGCCGTCGAGGTCGCCACGGAGTCGATCGATCGCATCTTCACCACGGCAACGTCGCACAGCCGGGTGTTCGTCGTCGAGGTCATGGGGAGGTACGCCGGGTGGATCGCGCTCAACGCCGGTGTCGCTGCGGGTGCGCACGCCATCTTGATCCCGGAGGTTCCCTACAGCCTCCAGCCAGTGGCCGACATGATCACGCGGCGCGAAGGCCGCGGTGCCGGCTTTGCCATCGTCGTTGTGGCCGAGGGTGCGATGCCGAAGGACGGTCATCGATCAGTGATCGGTCAGTCGTTCGACCAGGCCGAGCGACTTGGTGGCATCGGCCACCAGGTCGCTCGCGAGCTCACTGCCCTCACCGGCAAGGAGGCGCGGACCGTGGTGTTGGGACACCTCCTGCGTGGCGGCACACCGACCGCCCAAGACCGCCTGTTGGGCACCCGGTTCGGGGCTGCCGCTGTGCGTGCATTGGAGGCCGGTCTCGATGGTGTGATGGTGGCCCTCAACGAGCCGCGTGTGGACTACGTGCCCCTCGTCGAGGCGATTGGCGCGATGCGCAGCGTTCCGCTGGACTGC
>JANPOJ010000510.1:0-4229 GCA_031427935.1 Ilumatobacteraceae bacterium
CGACCGGCGAGGTGCTGGCCACTGCCGGGGTGATGAACCCGCAGATCCGCTTCGGTGAAGATCTGATGAGCCGGGTGTCGTACGTGATGATGAACCCCGGCGGCGAGCGCGAACTGACCGCAGTCATCCGTGCCGCGCTCAACGACCTGATCACCGATCTGCTGCGGCAGGCCGATTCGCCCGCCGACGAGTTGCTCGACATCGTCATCGTCGGCAACCCGATCATGCACCACATCGTCTTGGGCATCGATCCCACGCCGCTCGGCCAGGCCCCATTCACCCTCGCCACGGCCGAGGCAGTTCGCACCACCGCCCTCGACCTCGGTCTGGGTTTTCCGACTGCGAGAGCCTTCCTCGGCCCGTGCATCGCCGGCCACGTGGGTGCCGACACCACCGCGGCGATGCTGGCAGAGGGCCCGCATCGCGGCGCCGGCTGGCAGCTGCTGGTCGACGTCGGCACCAATGCCGAGATCGTGCTGGGTTGCGCCGACCGGCAGTTTGCCGCGTCCAGCCCCACCGGCCCGGCGTTCGAAGGCGCCCAGATCTCGTGCGGCCAACGGGCGACGGCAGGAGCCATCGAGCGGGTGCGTATCGATCGGGCGACGCTGGCGCCGCGCTTCAAGGTCATCGGTTCTGACCTGTGGAGTGACGACCCCGGTTTCGCCGCGGCGACCGAGGACCTGACGATCAGTGGAGTCTGCGGCTCGGGGATCATCGAAGTGATCGGAGAGATGTTTCTCGCCGGCGTGATCGATGCGGAGGGCGTCGTGCGCGGCGAGATGGCCGGCACCTGCCCACACATCGTCGCCGACGATCGCACCTTCCGCTACGTGCTGCACCGCACGCCGGGCGTCGAGCTGTCGATCACCCAGAACGACGTACGCGCGATCCAGCTCGCCAAGGCCGCACTGCGCGCGGGCATCGATCTGTTGATGGGGCACGCCGGCGTGGAGTCGCTCGACGACATGCGCTTGGCAGGTGCGTTCGGCGCACACATCGATCCGCTGTACGCCCTGGTGCTCGGGCTGGTTCCCGACGCACCCGTCGCTGCGGTTCGTTCGGTCGGCAACGCCGCCGGTGCAGGCGCCGTGAGGGCGTTGCTGTCGATGCAGGCACGCACCGAGCTCGAGGCCGCGGCTCGCGCCGTGGTGAAGATCGAGACGGCGACCGAGCCACAGTTCCAGGCGCTGTTCGTGGCGGCCATGGCGTTCCCGCATGCCACCGCCCCGTCCCCGCATCTCGCCTCGGTCGTCACCTTGCCCGAGCGAACCTCATCTGTCGATGCCGCTGGGGGCCGTCGACGCCGCAGACAGGAGAACAGGTCATGAGTCCTACTGAAGCTGGCATCGATCACGGCACGGACGCCGGCACCGGCAGACGCAGCGGCGGACGCGCCGGACGTCAGGCATTGCGCGCCTCGCACGTCGTCGAGGCCGAGACGTACCTCACGCGGACGATGAAGCCATTCGAGATCGTCAGCGACGAAGGCCTCGAGATCATCGAGCACAATGCCGAGACGATCCTCCAAGAGGTCGGCGTCGAGATTCGCGACTACCCCTCCGCGCTGAAGGTCTTCGCCGATGGAGGCGCATCGGTCGACGGCACTCGCGTGCGCTTCCCACGCGGGATGTGCCGGCAGATCGTGCAGGCCAGCGCACCGCGCGAATACATCCAACACGCCCGCAACCCAGCGAAGAGCGTGCGGATCGGCGGCAACGCCACCGTGTTCGCACCGAACTACGGCTCACCGTTCGCCTTCGATCTCGACAACGGCCGTCGGTACGCCACGATCGAAGACTTCCAGAACTTCGTCAAGCTCACGTACCAGTCCCTGTACCTGCACCACAGTGGCGGCACGGTCTGCGAACCGGTCGACATCCCTGTCAGCAAGCGGCACCTCGACATGGTGTTGGCCCACCTGCGTCTCAGCGACAAGCCGTTCATGGGCTCCGTCACCGCCGCCAGCCGCGCCCAGGACTCCGTCGATATGGCCAGGATCGCCTTCGGTGGCGACCTGGCAGATCGCACGGTGATCACCAGCCTCATCAATGCGTCGTCGCCGTTGGTGTGGGACGGCACGATGCTCGGCTCGGCCGAGGTCTACGCGCTCAACAACCAGGCCTGCATCATCACGCCGTTCATCCTCGCCGGCGCGATGGCGCCGACCACGTCAGCGGGCGTGGCCGCGCAGACGCTGGCAGAGTCGCTCGCCGGCATGACGTTCACCCAGTTGATCCGCCCCGGCGCGCCCGTGATCTTCGGGTCGTTCGCCTCGTCGATGTCGATGCAGACCGGCGCACCGACCTTCGGCACACCGGAGCCGGCGATCGTGCTGTACACCATCGCCGCGTTGGCTCGGCGCCTTGGCGTGCCGTTCCGCTCCGGCGGGTCGTTGACCGCTTCGAAGATCCCCGACGCCCAGGCGGCGTACGAGAGTGCCGCGACGTTGCTGCCCACCGTGCTCGCTGGCACCAACTTCGTGCTGCACGCGGCTGGATGGCAAGAAGGCGGGCTGTCGATCGGCTACGAGAAGTTCATCATGGACGAGGATCAGTGCGGGATGATGGCCACGTTCGTCAAGGGCCTCGATCTGTCGGAGAACGGCCAGGCCGTCGACGCCATCCGCGACAACGGCCCGGGCCAGCACTTCCTCGGGACAGCGCACACGTTCGCCAACTTCGAGACGGCATTCTACCGAAGCAACGTTGCCGACAACAGCAGCTTCGAGCAGTGGACCGAGGATGGCGCGACCGACGCACCGACCCGCGCCAACGCCATCTGGAAGAAGCGCCTCAACGAGTACGAAATGCCTCCGATGGACGACGCCATCGCCGACGAGTTGACCGAGTACGTAGATCGCCGCAAACAGGAGTTGCCCGATGAGTTCGCATGATGCCCGCCGCCGCCTGATCGAGAATGCGCGGTACGAGCTGATACCACTGAAGTCGATGCACAGCCAGATACCGCACCTCCCCGCGGGTTGTTCGGTCTCGGTCACGTGCTCGCCGACGAAGGGGATCGAGCCGACCCTCGAGCTCAGCGCAGAGCTGAATGGCGCCGGCCATCACGCGGTGCCGCACATCGCGGCCCGGCTGGTCGAGGGTCGCGAGCACGTCGAGAAGATCGCAGCCCGCCTCAACGAGCACGGCATCTCCGAGATCTTCGTGGTCGGCGGTGACCCGGACCCGGTCGGCCCGTACACCGACGGCCTGTCGCTGATCCGTGATCTCTTGCCGCTGTGCCAGACGATACGCACGGTCGGGGTTCCCGCCTACCCGGACCACCACACCATCATCCCCGACGCCGCGCTGGACGAGGCGTTGATCGCCAAGCAGTCGCTGATCGCCGAGCTCGGTCTGCAGGGGTTCGCCAGCACGCAGATGTGCTTCAACGCCAAGACGATCGAGCAGTGGCTGACACGGCAACGTGCATGCGGCATGACCCTGCCAGTCCACCTCGGCGTGCCGGGGGTCGTCGAGCGAGCGAAGCTGCTCAGCCTCGGCACTCGGTTGGGCATCGGTTCATCGCTGCGCTACCTGCGCAAGAACTCCGGGGCGATCCTGCGCTTGTTCTCGCCGGCGAGCTACGACCCCAACAAGCTGATCGCGCCGATTTCACGCCGTGCCGACGAGTTGAACATCACTGGTCTGCACGTCTTCACCTTCAACTCCATCGAGTCGACCGCCGCCTGGCAACGCAAGTCACTCGCCTGAAGCCCTTGCCGGCACACGATCATTGATGTACCATCTGGTACATGATTACCGAGAGCAGTGTAGAGATCGAGGCTCCGGCGTCGATCGTGTGGGATGTGTTCGTCGACGTGGAGCTATGGCCGTCGTGGACGGCCTCGGTCACGCGGATCGTGGCACTCGACGGGCCCGGCATCGAGGACGGGAAGCGTTTCAAGATCAAGCAACCGCGGCTGGCATCCCTGGTCTGGAAGGTGACCGAGGTCGAACCTGGAGTCTCGTGGACGTGGCGTCAACGGTCGCTCGGTGGCACAACCACCGCGTCGCACGAGGTCGTGCCCAACGGCAACGAGCGCACCCTGGTGCGCCAACGCATCGACCAGCGCGGACCCGTCGGCGTGACGGTCGGCGTGCTGATGCGGCGGCTCACTCGGCGGTACCTCGACCTGGAGGGCCAGGGCCTGAAGTCGTACAGCGAGCAGCGGAGAGGCCGGCATAGCTCGCCCGCCTGACGAGCGGCGCCGCGCCGAGCTGCTCGAC
>JANPOJ010000511.1:0-1508 GCA_031427935.1 Ilumatobacteraceae bacterium
GCTCTCCCCCCGTCCCCACCCCTTCTGAATCGTCAGTGACGTTTCGAGCCATCGCTGCTCGGCGCGATGTGAGTCCGGTGGCGCGACACAAGGCGACATCGGACTCACAGTGATTCGGGGTCGCAGGGGGTCAGCCTTCGCCGAGGCTGATCAGGCCGGCGATGCTTTCTCGGCGACCGGGGAGCGACTGGATGCCGCGGCGCATGTGTCGCAGATCGCGGCGGTGTTCGAAGCCCAGCCGTTGCAGCGTGGCGATGTGGCCGCTTTCGGGTGGAACGTTGATGCGCGGCGGTGCGATCCACCCGAGTCGCAATGCCGCCGTGATGAGAGTGATCAGCGACTCCGAGGTATCGGTGACGACAGGGGCCAGCGTGGACTCCTGAGCAACGAGGTACCCGTGGACCTTGCCTCGGCGCCGCAACACGAGGGCGCGGTCAGGGTGCTGCTCCACGACCTTCGCCAGCACGTCGCGACGGGACGCCCCGAAGCGGGGGGTGTCGAACCGCACGACCTCGTCGAAGTCATCCGCGGTCAGCGGCGCGCACTCGTCGGTGTCGGCGGTCACCGAACGGTCGCCGTCGAAACCCATGACCCTGGTCAGCCCGTGATCGGCGAAGCCCATGCGTGCGTACATCGGGCCACCTTTCAGTGAGGCATCGAGCACCGAGGCACAGCCGTAGCCGGCCAGCACGGTGCTGAGATGCTCGGTGATCGCCGTCCCGATTCCTCGCCGCTCGAACCCGGGCGCGGTCGCGACCAGCCCGACCCAGCCAAACCCGCCGTCGGGGTAGGCCACGCAGCACCCGGTGCCGACGACCGATCCTGCCTCTTCGACGACCACTAGCCCGTCGGGCTGCAGCGTGGCGAAGCGGTCGATGCTGACTCGGAACGACGACATGGCGTAGGCCTGCTGCATGACCTCATCCATGGCGCCGAGGGTCGCCGGTTCGGCCACGGGGTCGACACGTCGTGGCGTCACAGTGCGATCGTAGTGGAGTGTTTCGCGCCACCCCGGGTGGGCCTGAGACACTCCACTGGGTTGTGGCTGGGGCGCGGAACGGCCCGGGGCGAGACCCCGGGCCGTCGTTCGCTACTGCTGTGGAACTACTTGACTTCGACGACTGCACCGGCTTCGGCGAGCTTGGCCCTGGCTGCCTCTGCGGCTTCCTTGGTGGCCTTCTCGAGAACGGGCTTGGGGGCGCCGTCGACGAGGTCCTTGGCTTCCTTCAGGCCCAGGCTGGTCAGCTCGCGCACGACCTTGATGACCTGGATCTTCTGGGCACCGGCTTCGGTGAGGATGACATCGAACTCATCCTTTTCTTCTTCTACCGGGGCGGCAGCAGCGCCGCCACCGGCAGCGGCAACGGCCACCGGGGCTGCGGCGGTGACGCCGAACTTCTCTTCGAATGCATCGAGCAGTTCCTTGAGCTCGATGACGGTCATGCTGGAAATGGCGTCGAGGACGTCGTCCTTGCTGAGTGCCATGGTGTTGTTCTCCTTGTGAAAAG
>JANPOJ010000512.1:0-9092 GCA_031427935.1 Ilumatobacteraceae bacterium
CCCGTCCGATGTTGAGACCGGTGCGGGCGGCCCCCTGATCGAGCGGGCTGCGACCCTCGACGTCAGCGATGACGCCGCCACCGAGGCTGGTCGAGCCCGGGACATATGCCATCGGAGGGGGAGGTTGATCTTTGACCACCACCTCGTTCGCCGGCTGCGTGCTCTCGTTGTGCACCGTGAGCGTGACGAGCACCTCCTGGCCCGGCGTGAGGGGGCCAGGCGCGGCAAGGTGTTCCGAGAGACTGAGGCCCCGGCCGAAGGGCGACGAGAGCACCCGTTGCATATCGAGTGACAACGGAGCAACTGCTCGTTGCGTCATCGCGGCCGCTGAGGCGTCGACGAAGAACAGGACGCCGGAGAACAGGCCGACACCGAGCGCGATACCGGCAAGCGAGGCCAACGTCCGGCGCGGGTTGCGCACGAGGTCGCGGCGTACGTAGCTACGCATCGACGGTTGCCAACCTTCCATCGCGCAGGCCGACGGACCGCTCGAGCTGGCTCACCACCCAGGGATCATGGCTCACCACGATGAGGGTCGCATCCGCGGCCACCAGGAGCGACACGATGGCCGCGGCGCTCGTCGCGTCGAGCGACCCGGTTGGTTCGTCGGCCAGGATCAACGCAGGCTCGTGGATCAAGGCGCGGGCGACCGCGACGCGCTGGCGCTGCCCGCGCGACAACTGATCGGGAAGCTTGTCGGCATGGTCCGCGAGTCCCATCGCAGCGAGAAGGTCACGGCAGCGGTCCGCGCCATTCGCCTCGCCGTCGAGCGAGAGCTGCAAGCCAACGTTCTCCACTGCAGTGAGGAAGGGAAGAAGGTTGTCCGATTGGTACACGAGCCCGATGTCGTGGCGGCGCGCACGGGCCCGCCCGGACTCGTCCAAGCTCGAGATCACCGCGCCGCCGACGACCACGCGGCCCATGGTGGGCACATCGAGACCTGCAATCAGCCCGAGCAAAGTGGACTTCCCGCATCCACTCGGGCCGGTGATCGCCACGTTGCTTCCCGGGTCGACCTCCAGCGTGATTCCGTCGAGCGCGCGGACAGAACCACCTGGCGTCGGGTAGTGCCTGGCAACGCCATCGAGCCTGATGCCGGCAGGGCAGTTCACGACGGGCTCACACGGCCGTCGATGAGACGTAGTCGCTGCTGGGCTCCGGCGGCCAAGTCGGCGTCGTGCGTGACGTACAAAACCGAGAGCCCCCGCTCCCGCGACGCGGCCGAGATGACCGCCATCACCTGCTGTGCGGTCGAGGAGTCGAGCTCGCCGGTGACCTCGTCGGCCAGCAACAGATCGGGCTCGTTGGCCAGCGCCATAGCGACCGCGACCCGCTGTGTCTCGCCGCCGGAGAGTCGGCGGGGCAGATGGTCGAGCCGGTGGGAGAGGCCGAGCTCGGCGAGCAGGTTCCTGGCCGCCGCCGCCGGCCGGGGGGTTCTTCCGAGATCGAGAGCGAGCTCGACGTTCTCCACCGCCGTGAGAAAGGGGATCAGGTTGCCTGTCTGCAGAACGACACCGATACGGGCGGCGCGGAGCCGGGCGAGTCCGGAGTCGTCGAGCCCGCCGAGGTCGTGCCCGTCGAACACGACCGCGCCCGACTCGGGGCGAGCGAGACCGGCGATGATGCTGACGAGGGTGGACTTCCCACTTCCCGACGGCCCGACCAAACTCGTCGTCGTGCCCCGCGCGATGTCTAGGGTTGCGCCGCGGAGCACCCTCGCTGCGACGCCGCCGTCGTAATAGGTCTTGACGACATCGATGACTCGAAGCAAGACAGGACGATCGCTCAGGACGGACGCTCCGCCGGCTCGGAGTCGCCGAAGACCTTCGCTGACGTCTGCCGCGCGTGCTCATCGAGGCCCAGCGCCTCGGCGCTGATCTCCGCCAGTCCCTGCGGGCCGAGGCGGACCGCATTGATCAGCTCCAACGTCTCCTGCTCGCCTCCCGAATAGTGAGGCTCGATCTTCAGCTCACCGACGCCCGAAGCGAAGTACTTGTACTCGTCTCCTTCCTTTATCACGAGCACATCGGTGTAACAGTCGAACGGCACACACAGCGACTGGCCGACCTTCAAGACCTTCGCGGTCGACGTCTCCTGGCCCGGTACGTCGACCTGCGTGAACGAGCCCGAGCCTGGCTGCGGATCGCCCGGCAAAAGCGTCCCGCGTGCACCGTTCACCCCGGCGAGCCAAGCATCTGCCGCGTTCACGAATTGCCCGCCCTCGTAGGCCTCCGTGTACGAGCCGAGGTAAAGAACGCTGCCGTCAGCATCGACGGCGAGATAGTCCACCGCCTGCTCCGAAATCTCACCGGCGTCGATGTTCTGATCGAGCACCAGCACGGCGCGCAACCCGTCAATCACCTTGGTGACATTGGTGACCGTCCACACGCGCCGATGCTCGAGCGTGGTGCCACCCCGATTGAGGGTTCCGAGCGAGATCAACTGATACCCGGGCTGGAGCGGGAACCACGGGTTCGTCGCCGTCGGCGCACCGGTCGTGACGATAGGCCCGGTGATACCTGTCGTGCCCGGGACCTGCGCACCGGTCGTGACAGGGGACCCGGTGATCCCCGTCGTGTCTGCGACCTGCGCGCCGATCGTCACGGGCGTTTCGGAGATGCCTGGCGTTCCCGAAGCCTGCGGGCCGATCGTCGTCGGCGACGATGCCGATGACCCCGCTCCTCCGTCGCTACATCCGCCGACGAGCACCGCGGCGCACGTGACAGCCACCACCCTGGTCGCGAATTTTAGGATGGGCGGTTTGGTCCACATGCCCACGATCCTCGCATGAGACTCCTGAACCTAGGCTGAACACAAGCGTGTGCCGTCGTTCTGGCGAGTTCTACTCCTGCTGTGCTAGTCACCTCGGAGCGCCGCCTCGCGTTCTCACTGACGCAAGACGAGGTGCCACCCGAATCGCTTTCTACACGAGATGATTGTGACGATCCCGACAGGTGGCGAGATCGACGAAGGGCAGGTCATATCGCTGTGCCATGACACAGCCGATCCGATCGGCGCACCCACACGGTGCGGCCAATATTGCGGGTGCCCCATACCACTCCCGCTCTCGGGCGTCAGAGCCGTCCCCGATCGCCGGGAGCGGGGGGACCTTGAGGAAGGAGGTCGCCGCACGTTTCCACGCTGCTCTGGGTGGACTGTCCGCCCGACCTGCGCGATTGCCTTGGTACGCCGACCAGGAGCTGGTGCGTCTACCGAGCCGATAAGTCTCAGTGGAAGTCTCAATTCGGCTCAGCGGTGCGATCGGGAGCGACCTAGTTGGGAATACGCGCGCGTGGGCGGATTCCCGTCCACAGGCGGCCGGAATCGCGCCCGACCAGGTTTGAGGAGGGCAGAGCCGTCAGGAGCGCTTCGGGGGTCTCGGGATGAAGGGTGACGTTGTGGCCACGTAGTGGTCGTAGCCGGCACGGCGCTTGACCAGTGATTTCTCCAGCAACGTCACACCGCTGACTCGGCGTAACAGCACCGTCATCGCCGCGGCGCCGATCAGCCCCCATCGGCCAACAGTCGTCTCCGCCGCGACCAGGGCGATGCCCCACCACACACAGGCATCGCCGAAGTAGTTCGGATGCCGGGTGTAGCGCCACAACCCTTGGTTCATCACCGTGCCGGCGTTCGCGGGATCGCGCTTGAAGCGGGCCAGCTGCGCATCGCCGGTCACCTCGAAGAACACCCCCAACGCCCACACTGCGACACCGATCCATGCCAGCACGCCGATCTTGGGATCCACCCTGGACTGGCCGAGTTGTACGGGCAGCGACACGATCCACATCAGCGCGCCCTGCAGGGCAAAGACCGTGCCGAGGCTGATCAGGGGAAAGCGGGGTCCCCATCGCTTGCGCATCGCCCGGTAGCGGTAGTCCTCGCCCTTGCCGTGGTTGCGCGCAAACAGGTTTGCGGCGAGCCGCAGCCCCCACAGCGTGGTCATCGCCACGAGCAGCCGTTGCCGATCAGTGTTGCCGTCGACGCGCGCACGCACCGCCCAGGCGACCATGACGAAGCCGAGGCCCCAACCGATGTCGACGATCGAGGCGTTCTTCACAGCCAGGCTCAGCAGCCACATGACGAGCATGAACACACCGATCGTCACGGCAGCGGTGATCATTGCCGTCAAGCTCATGGCCGTTGTCCTTCGAGCATCATGTGCACATCATGGTCGGCCTGCACCCACACGGCGTCGATCCACTCCGTGAAGGCGGGGCCTGACGGCACGTCGGCGCGCGGGATGCGGCGTGCCTTGAACCGCACTGGGGGTGGCTTGTGCGCCAGGTGACGAAGGATCCCACCAAACGTATCGAGGCCGTCGAACCCGATGTGCCAGCCGATCACGATGTCGGCATCGGGAGCGCCGGCGATCAACGCGGCCGAGCCGGCCGGACGCGGCGGGAGGAGGTGCTGCAGCGACCGCAGTCGGTCGGCGCGCACCGGGTCGCGCTCGGCCAACTTCTGCATCACCCGTTCGCGCTTGGCAGGCGAGGCCCGCGTTCCCTCGGGGAAGATCACGGCGATGTCGTCTACTCCCATGCCGTTCGACAGTCGGGTCAAGGCGTTCAACTCGACCTGCGAGTCGGTCGCCTGCCGATCGAGGAAGTGGTTCGGGAGTCGGTTGCCGACGATGTCGAGGCACGGATCGGCGAGCAGCTCTCGCTTCAGCACGTACCGGGGATGGAGGCCGGCCAGTGACGTGACCACCCAGGCGCTGACAAGAGAATCGGCGAGGCTGGCGTGGCGGCACAACAAGACAGCGGGGCCCGGACGAAGTTCGTTGACGTCCTCGGCGACGACCTTGATGCCGGTCGTCGCCCGCAGCACCCCCAACACATTGGCAGCCCACCACGTCTGCAGTCGGTAGTGGATGCCGTGGTTGTTCCGTTGCCCGGCCAGCCACAACCCGAATGCGATCAGCACGCTTGCCGACTCGAGCCACGCCCATCCGAGAGCGAACAGCAGGAGGCGCACGATCGGGAGCCGCAACCGCCCACGAACGAGATCGGCCACGATGCCGATCGGGATCCACAGCGGCAACAGCACGAGGAGTACCACCGCAGCAACCCACAAACCGGTGATGCTGGTAGTCCGCCTGGCGATCGTCGACACGAGGTCGACCCTAGTGTCGTGCATCGTGCAACACGTCGAGGTGACCAGACACCGAGGCGGTCTACCTACCGGTCGGTAGGGGCGTTATACTCTCGGCAATGAATGACACGGCCCTGCTCAACGAACTCACCGAGGTCGCCGAGCAGTTGACGGCTCGACACTACGAGACCTGCAAGCCGTGGTATCCCCACGAGTTCGTGCCGTGGAGCATGGGTCGCGACTTCGCCGCCGAGTCATCGTGGGACGCCGACGAAATGCCGCTGCCAGAGTCACTCCGCAGCGCGTTGTTCGTCAACCTGCTCACCGAGGACAACCTGCCGTACTACTTCCAGACCATCGACCGCATGTTCGGTCGCAAAGGGATCTGGCGCGAGTGGTCGCATCGCTGGACAGCAGAGGAGGCTCGCCACTCGATCGCGTTGCGCGACTTCATGACGGTCACCCGCATGCTCGACCCGCGCACCCTCGAAGACGGCCGCATGTCGCAGATGTCGGGCGGGCAGGTCCCCGATCCGACGTCAGCCGTCGATGGGTTCGTGTACGTCGCACTGCAGGAGTTGGCCACGCGCATCGCCCACCGCAACACGGGTCGCGCTCTGCGCGAGCACCTTCCCGATCACCCTGCCGGCGAGGCCGGATACGAACTGATCAGCCGGGTTGCCGCCGATGAGAACTTCCACTTCCTCTTCTACCGCGATCTCACCTCGGCGGCGCTCGAGATTGCCCCCTCACTCGTCGTACCGGCCATAGAGCGCCAGGTTCGCGAGTTCGAGATGCCCGGCACCGGGATCCCGGGCTTCAAGCGGCACGCGCAGGCGATCGCCAACGCCGGGTTGTACAACCTGCTGCAGCACCACGAGCAGATCCTCGAGCCGGTCGTGATGAAGTGGTGGAAGGTCGAATCGCTGCAAGGCCTCACGGCCGAGGCCGAGCAGGCCCGCGAAGCGCTGATTCGCCAAATTCAGCGGATCGGCACTGCCGCCCGGCGGTTGGCGGATCGGGCCCGCGAAGCTGCTGAGCGAGCCAGGCTGACCCTGGCCGACCGCAAGGCCGACATCGCCGGCAGTCGCTCGGTCCGCTCTTCCTGATCCGATCAGGTCAGCGGTTCGCCGTCGAACCGGTCGATCGTGGTGAACCCGGCGACCACGTTGCGGCGCAACTTGGTGTTCTGGTGCGCCGGGTAGCCGAGGAAAATCGTTGCGGCCAGTGCATGACCGGCCGGAAGACCGAGTTGCGGAGCGGCAGCAGCCTCGACACGCGATAGGAACGTCGTCATCACGCCACCGAGGCCACGAGCCCGGGCAGCCAGCAGCACGCTCCAGCCGAAGGGGTAGATGGATCCTCCACCGGTGATCGGCGGGCGATCGGCGTTGGTGTCCATCAACGCGATCCTGTTGAGGTCGGCGGCGAGGGCGAGTACGACGGGGACCTGCTCGATCTTGTCGAGCAGCGGGTTCGGTGCGTCGATGCGACGGTGCCCGGATGACAGCCCGAAGGCGAACGGTGTTCGTGTCGGATCAGCGCCCTCACCGAGGTACTCGTGCCACACCTCGGTCATCAGATCGGCCATGTGCCGACGGATCGCCGGATCCTTGACGACCGCGACGCGCCATGGCTGCCGATTTCCGCCGCTCGGCGCGAACCTGGCGTCGTCGAGCACCGCCGCGACGGTGGCGTCATCGACCGCTTGATCGGTGAAATCTCGCGCCGCGCCCGTCGTGCGTAGCGCCTCGACGAGATCCATTCAGACCGCTCCCTCGGCGAGACCGGCAGCAACCTTGCGGCGCACGACGTTCAATGCAGAGCCGGCCTTGAACCATTCGACCTGTTCGTCACTGAACGTGTGCAGCCCCTCGAACGGGATGATCGTGCCGTCGGGCTTGACGATCTCGCAGCGGATGTTGATGCCGGGCTTCGGTGGCAGGTCGAGCACGTTGATCCGGTCGGACTCGTCGATCAGGCCGTACGTGTCGGGATCGGCGAACGTCAACGGCACGAGCCCTTGCTTCTTGAGGTTCGTCTCGTGGATGCGAGCGAAGCTGCGGGCCAGGATCACCACGCCGCCGCGGAAGCGGGGCTCCATGGCGGCGTGCTCGCGCGACGAACCTTCGCCATAGTTGCGGTCGCCGATCGCGACCCATCGAACGCCCGCTTCGCCGTACTTCTTCGCAAGGTTCGGCAGCGTGTCGGGACTGCCGTCACGGAAGTCGACACCCTCGCCGACGCGACGATCGAAGGCGCTGACCACGCCGATGAACAGGTTGCCGCTGATGTTCTCGAGATGACCGCGATACGTCAACCACTTGCCTGCGGCCGAGATGTGGTCCGTGGTGCACTTGCCCGTGGCCTTCATCAGGATGGGCAGGTCGAAGTAGTCGTTGCCGTCCCACGCCGGGAACGGATGCAGCACTTGGAGACGATCGCTGGTCGGAGACACCTCCACGACAACGCCGGACCCATCAGCCGGCGGCGGCGTGAACGTGTTCTGACCGGGGTCGTAACCCTGGTCGGGAAGGATCTGACCGATCGGTGCGTCGAGCAGCACCTCGGTGCCGTCGGGTGCCGTGATCGTGTCGACGGTGGGATCGAAGTCGAGGCGACCGGCGAGCGCGAGGGCGATCACCGTGTCGGGCGACGTCACGAAGCTGAGCGTGTTGGCCGAGCCGTCGTTGCGCTTCGGGAAGTTGCGGTTGAACGAGTTGACGATGGTGTTGGGCACGCCGTTGTCGGCGGGTGGCCGATCCCATTGGCCAATGCACGGCCCGCACGCATTGGCCAGCACGGTGGCACCGATGGCCTCGAGGTCGGCCAGCAGACCGTCGCGCTCGATCGTGGCCCGGGTCTGCTCCGATCCCGGCGTGATCAGCAGATCGGTCTTGACCATGAGCCCGCGAGCGGATGCCTGACGGGCGATCGACGCGGCGCGAGTGATGTCTTCGTATGAACTGTTGGTGCAACTTCCGACCAGCGCCGCCGAGATCTCCAAGGGCCAGTTGTTGGCACGGGCCTCCGCGCCGACCGCGGCGCCGACACGGTTGGCGCGATCGGGGGAGTGCGGACCGTTGATCAACGGCTTCAGCTCGTCGAGATCAATCTGGATCAACTGGTCGTACAAGGCACCATCGTCGGCGCGCAGGTCGTCGGCGACCTTGTCGGCCGCATCGGCGATGGCCTCGCGGCCCGTCGACTTGAGGTACATCGACATGTTCTGGTCGTAGCCGAACAGGCTGCACGTCGCGCCGATCTCGGCACCCATGTTGCAGATCGTGGCCTTGCCGGTCGCCGAGATGCTGTCGGCGCCGGGCCCGATGTACTCCACGATCGCGCCGGTGCCACCCTCGACGGTCAGCACCCGGGCGACTTCGAGGATGACGTCCTTTGGTGATGACCATCCGCTGAGCGTTCCCGTCAGCTTCACGCCGATCACCTTCGGCCAGCGCACGTTGAAGGGGAAGCCAGTCATGACGTCGACCGCGTCAGCGCCTCCGACGCCGATGGCGACCATGCCGAGCCCGCCGGCGTTCGGTGTGTGGCTGTCGGTGCCGATCATCATCCCACCCGGGAAGGCGTAGTTCTCCAGCACGACCTGGTGGATGATTCCGCTTCCCGGCTTCCAGAAGCCGATGCCGTACTTGGCCGAGACGGTGCGCAGGAACTCGTAGACCTCGCTGTTGGTGTCGAGCGCGAACTTCAGATCGATGTCGGCTCCGGCCTTGGCCTGGATGAGGTGGTCGCAGTGCACCGTGGAGGGCACGGCCACTTGGGCCAGGCCCGCGGTCATGAACTGGAGCAGCGCCATCTGGGCGGTGGCGTCCTGCATCGCGACGCGGTCGGGATCGAAGTCGTTGTAGGTGCGGCTCCGCTCGATGCCCTCACCGGTGTCGCGCTGGTGGTTGATGAGCACCTTCTCGGCGAGGGTGAGGCCGCGCCCGAGCTGCTGGCGCCCGATCGCGACTCGCTCGGGAAGCCGCGCGTAC
>JANPOJ010000513.1:0-2830 GCA_031427935.1 Ilumatobacteraceae bacterium
TTCACCATCCGCGGGTCGATGGAGTACCCCGTCCACGCATAACCCTAGCATGCGGTTCGCTGGAGGGAAAGAGATGTGCAAGACTTCCCGGCGAACAAAGAGGGGGCTCTGTGGCAACGATCACGCTCAACGACATCGACAAGGTGTACGACAACGGTTTTCAAGCTGTAACCGGGTTGTCGCTCGAAATCGCAGATGGTGAATTCCTCGTTCTGGTCGGTCCATCGGGCTGCGGCAAGTCGACGGCGCTGCGGATGATCGCCGGCCTCGAGACGATCAGCGGCGGCGAAATGCGAATCGGCGACCGCGTGGTCAACACGCTCGAGCCGAAAGATCGCGACATCGCCATGGTCTTCCAGTCGTACGCGCTGTACCCGCACCTGACTGTGCGCGACAACATCGCGTTCGCGCTGAAGCTGGCCAAGATGCCGAAGGACGAGATCGAGCGGCGCGTCGCCGATGCTGCTCGCACGCTCGAACTCACCGACAACCTCGATCGCCGTCCGGCACAACTGTCGGGTGGCCAACGCCAGCGCGTGGCCATGGGTCGAGCCATCGTGCGCCAGCCGCAAGCGTTCTTGATGGACGAGCCGCTGTCGAACCTCGATGCCAAGTTGCGTGTGCAGATGCGCGCCGAGATCGCCAAGCTGCAACACGACCTCAACGTCACGACCGTGTACGTGACTCACGACCAGATCGAGGCGATGACGATGGGTGATCGCGTCGCGGTGATGTCGAAGGGTTCGTTGATGCAGGTCGATTCACCGCAGAACCTGTACGACCATCCCGACAATCTGTTCGTCGCCGCGTTCATCGGCTCACCGCAGATGAACCTGTTGCGCGCCAGATACCAGACCGGTGCAGGTGGGGGCACGTTGCAGATGGGTTCGTCGACGATCACCATGACTGAGGCTCCGGCGTCGCTGGCTGGATACATCGGTCGTGAGATTGCGGTCGGAATTCGCCCAGAGCACCTTGTGGAAGGTGCGGCCGGGGGTGACAACACCCTCAGTGGAAAGGTGACGGTCCGCGAGGGTCTCGGCTCTGAAGTGATCCTGCACCTCGAGGTCGATGCCGACGGCGTCGATACCGAAGCGGTTCGTGATGCCATGGAGGGCGAGCACGCCGTCCAGACAGTTTCTGTCAGGCTGCCACCGACTACGCAACTCCGTGTCGACGACAGCGCTCACTTGCAGGTCAACCCGTCGCAACTGCACATGTTCGATCTCGAGACCGGTCTCGCCATTCGCTAGGGCGCGACTACAGCGAGTACTTCGCCGCCGGGACGCTGAGGCTGAACGTCGTTCCCTGGTCATCGACGCAGTCGGCCGACCAACCACTGTCATACAACACCGGGTCGTCGGCGTGGCCGCCGAGTTCGCGAACGCGGGCGACCGCGACGTGGATGTCGTCGACGACGAACCACAGTTGAGCACGTGTCGATGCGGGTGCCTCGACCACACTGACCGCACCGGGTGGCGCCGAGATGTTGGCGACGTGTCCGTGGTCGGGGTCGGGGAACTGCCATCCCAGCACGGCACCGAAGAAGATCTGGGCCCTGGCCAGATCATGCACGGGCAAGGTGAAGTAGTAGAGGTCGCCCTGGTCGTGACGCTTCAGTTGCTTGCTCTCGATCAGTTCGTAGCCCTCGTCGCGGCTGGCCTTCGCATACCCGGCGCGGTCGAACCCGGCGATCGGCGTGCTCAACGTCCAGCGATGGCCGAACGGGTCAGTGACCCATCCCATGCGGTTGCCGTGGAACTGATCGGCGACTGGCCGCACCACTGTGGCGCCGGCAGCGACGGCGCGTGCGAACGAAGCGTCGACATCGGGGACCTCGATGGTGAACGAACACGTCGGCCCGCCGCGGGTCTCCGGCCCGACGGAATCGATCTCCGGATATTCGTCAGCGATCATCAGCCTGCTCGACCCGATCTCGATCTCGCTGTGACCGACGCGCCCGTCGTCGCCCACCAGTCGACTGACCTCGACCGCGCCGAACGCCTCGACGTAGAACGCCAGCGCGGCTGCGGCGTTGCGCACCGAGATGTACGCGGTGATCGTCTGCGACGGGGCCGCCGGCGTGGACGGGGGCACGGTCTCGGTCTGCGTCATGGCGTTCTCCAAGGTGTTGTGCAGGGTCACGGTCAGCACGCGTCGAAGTTCGGCGGCGAACGCGGGACGCGGATCGAGCGGTTCGTCGGCGATGCGCAGGGCGTCGAATGGATCGGTCATGACGTCTCCTGCCCGGGCTGGATGGGAAGCGAACAGTTGCGGTAGGCGGCCTTGGCTCGGGTGAGGAGCGCTTCAGTGGCGTGCACGGTGCGGCCGATCGCCGTGGCGACGTCACCGACGGTGAGGTCGTCGAGATAGCGCAGGGTCAGGACGGCACGATGGGTCGGCGCAAGTTGGGCGAGTGCATCGTGCGTCGTGGCGATGTCGATGGCGGCATCGCTCGGGTCCGGCACGGCCAGGTCGTCCCACAGCTCGGCGAGCTCCTCCTTTCGTCGTTCGGTGCGGCGCCAATGGTCGATCAACTTGTGGCGGGCAGTGCCGATCAGCCACGGGATGTTCAGGTCGAGCCGGTTGCCGCCAGCCTGGGTCACGGTATTGCTGTTGTGCAGAGCGGCGACGGCCGCCATGAACGTCTCGGCCGTCAAGTCTTCTGCGGTTGCGGCGTTGTTGCACCGTCGGGCCAGGTAGCCGTAGACGTGGGGGAGCGCAGCCATTGCAAGGTGAGTATGCGAATTGATTAATCCCGGCATCACCAAATGATCCGTTCCGTCAAAAACTCTGCGCGCAGTAATACCTGCCATCTGTGCAGCGTTCC
>JANPOJ010000514.1:0-1815 GCA_031427935.1 Ilumatobacteraceae bacterium
GGCGACCGCTTGTACTACTTGGCCCGCACGCCGGGTATGAACCTGCGCACCCAGCTCGAGGGCAACTCGTTCGCCGAACTGATCATGCGCAACACCGACAACACCAACACGTTGAAGGCCGACGCATTCGCCACCGCTGACTGCAAGTTCCAGCTCGGCCACCTGACCTTCCCCGCCGTCGCTGGCAGCTTCATCACCGGCGCCGGCTCGGTCAACGACGATCCGTTGACGACCGACTGCGACGAGAACCGCCTGCTGCTGCGGCAGCCTGATGGCACCATCCAATACCGCCAGGTCAACAGCGTCAATCCCGTCGGGATCAACGGCCAGAGCGTCTACAATGGCACCGACGGTGTCGATCGCATCTGGGGTGGCAACGACAACGACACCTTCTGGGGTGGCCTCGGCAACGACGTCATCGAAGGCAACGGCGGCGACGACGTCGCCCTCGGCGGCGAGGGCAACGACATCATCACCGACCTGAGTGGATTCGACACCCTGAAGGGTGGCCCCGGCAACGACGCCCTCGATGGAGGCCTCCTCGACGACAACGTGTTTGGCGGCGATGGCCAAGACGTGTTGAATGGTGGAGCCAACGACAACTTCGTCCTTGGCGGTGAAGGCAACGACTTCATCATCGGTGGTCAAGGCGCCGACGTGGTGCAGGGCGACGCTGGCGACGACTGGATCCAGGGTGGCTCCGGTCAGGACCTGCTCGAGGGCGATCACGGTGCACCGTTCTTCGATGACCCGGCGCAAACCGCGCCAGGCAACGACGTCTTCGTCGGTCAAGTCGGCGAGAACGACTACGACGCCGAAGGCGGCGACGACTTGATGGCCCAGAACCCTGCCATCGACCGCAACGCCGGTGCCGCCGGCTTCGACTGGGCATTCCACCAGTACGACACCGTCGGCGCCGACGACGACATGAACATCAACAACAACCTCGTCGGCGTGCCGATCCAGCTGGTCGTCAACCGTGACCGTTGGCAGGAAACAGAAGCCGACTCGGGGTCCGCATTCAACGACCTCATCAAGGGCACAGACAGGGCTCCTCGCACCGTTGGCGGTGCCGGGTTCGTCGGTTGCGACGCACTCGATCAGCGCAGCATCGACCGCATCCCTGGGCTCAGCGATCTGGTGACGCCCGCAATGCTGACCACGGATCCGGCAGCGGTCGCGGCGATCTCGGTGAACAAGCGATGCCCATTGGTTGGCCTCGTGTGGGGCGACGGCGAGATCCTCACTGGTGGTCTCGGAAGTGACACGATCGAAGGTCGTGGCGCTAACGACATCATCGACGGTGACCGGTTCATCCAAGTACGCATCGGCGTCAAGGATGCGCTGGGCGCCGAGATCGGCTCGACCGATCTCTTGGAGCACAAGGCGCTGACCGGCAACTTCGGTCCGCTCGTCACCAACCCCAACATGACACTGCAGCAAGCAGTGTTCGCTGGTCTGGTCGACCCGGGCAACATGTTCATCGGTCGCCAGCTCGTCAAGCCGGTGATCCCTGCAACAGGTCCTGGTTCGCCCGATTGCGCCGCAGGTGCCGCAGCACTCAACTGCGACACGGCAGTGTTCTCCGGCCCGTCGGCTGGCTACTCGATCGTCCACAACGCCATTGGCAGCGTCACCGTCACCGACAACGTCGGTACCGACGGCGTCGACACGCTGTGGAACATGGAGCAGGCCAGCTTCTGCACCACTCCTGGTGCAGTGAGGGGAACATGTCTCCTTCGTGAGACGGTTCCGCTGACGGTGACGCCCAGCGCAGCGGTGGCGACGTTGTCGGCGTCGTCGGTGAGTTTCCTC
>JANPOJ010000515.1:0-13613 GCA_031427935.1 Ilumatobacteraceae bacterium
TATTTTCCTGCACCCGTGGTGATGGTGCCGCGCTACGCGCCGGTGTACCGCGATCCGGCGCGCTGGGACGTCGACGGCGACGGCATCCCCAATCGCTATGACCGCGTCTACAACCCGCGCTGGGACCGCAACGGCGATGGCATCGGGATCGCGCTTCTTGCTCATCGGGTAGAAGCACCATGCCGGCATCGCGTAGTCGACGTGACTCGGCGGGATGGTGGGGTACAGGCGCGGTTGCTTCATGGCGTCGGGCATCTGCGCCGCGTACTCGCTGACCTCGCTGAGACTGACGTACGAATCGACGACCTCGAGCCCGGCATGCTGCACGGCGGTCTGCAGAGTGCGGAGCTCGCGCAGGTTCTCGTGCACGGCCATCACAGCCACATCGCACTTGTGACCCAACGTCGCGATCGTCACCACCTGGCATCCGGCGGCCTCGGCCGCCTTCACCGCGGCGACCGCTGCTTCGGACTCGAACATGGGCGTCGGCTTGCAGAACAGGTGCAGCACACCAACGCCGGTTGACGGCGAGACAGGTTCGCTCTTCATGCGCTCAGGCTAGGGCTGGATTCGCTCCGGTGCATAGACGTTGAGACGTTGCCCGCGGACGAATCCGGCCAGGGTCAGCCCCGCCCGCCTGGCGGTCTGCACAGCCAAAGCAGTGGGCCCGCTGACGGCGATCAGCGTGCCGAACCCTGCCGCCCACGCCTTCTGCACGAGCTCGAAACTTGCTCGACCGCTGACGAACAACCCGAGGCCCGTTGCCGGGAGCTGACCGTCGAGCAACATCCGCCCGACCACCTTGTCGACCGCGTTGTGACGCCCGACGTCTTCACGGGTGATCAGCACCTCGCCGTCCGGCGTGAACGCGGCTGCCGCGTGCACGGCGCCCGTGGTCGAGAACAGGCCCTGACCGGTGAGCGCTGCCGATGGCATCTCGGCCAGTACGTCGAGCGCGATGGCCGGCGTGGCGGGAAGTGGCTCGAGCCGATCACACAGCGCGTCGATGGCGTCGTTGCCGCACAATCCGCAGCTGCTGGTGGTCGTACCGAGGCGTGGCGTCGGGACCGGCGCCTTGCCCCCCGTCTCGACCGTGACGACGTTGAACTGGCTCTCGCTGGCGGCTCCGTCGGCGCAATACCGCACGCCGGTGACGCTCGCTCCGGCGAGGAGGCCGTCGCTGAAGCAGAAGCCGGCGGCCAGTTCGTAGTCGTTGCCGGGGGTGCGCATGGTCGTGCTGACGATGGCCCCGTCGAGCTGGATGGTCATCGGCTCTTCGACGATCAGCTCGTCGGGCCGGCGCTTCAATGCACCATCTTCGTACACGGTGACGAGCAGCGACTCACTGCGACGACGAGCCATGACACAGGAAGGTATCCGACGATCGATCATTCGGGGATGTGCGAGCGAATATGGTTCGCTGCATGGAACCAAGGAACAACGGTCGCATCCTCGCCGCCGAGCTCGTGGGCACCCTGGTGCTGATGCTCGGCGGGCCCGGCGTCGCCATCTTGCTGCCGACGTTGGGGCTGCTGCCGGAGGGCGATGCATCGACCGGTGCGGGGCTGTTGAAGATCTTGATCATCGCCTTGGGCTTCGGCTTCTCGCTGTTGATCATGGCGTACGTGATCGGACCGATCTCCGGCTGCCACATCAACCCGGCGGTCACCCTGGGCATGTTCTTGGCCCGCAAGGTGGATCTGACGCAGGCGGTGTACTCGTGGATCGGGCAGGTCGTTGGGGCCATCAGCGGCGCGGCCATCATCTTCGGCATCGCCTGTGGCCGCGACGGCTTCCAGCGCGGGCAGTTTGCGGCAAACCTGTGGTCGGGCAAGTACTACGGCCTCGGCTCGGCCATTGTCGTCGAGGTGCTGCTGACCGGCCTGTTGGTGATGGTCGTGCTGTTCACGACCACGAAGAAGTTCGCCCCTGGCATGGGCGGGCTGGTTGCCGGCATCACGCTGACCCTGATCTACCTGATCTCGATCCCGGTCGACAACGGCTCGGTCAACCCGGCCCGCAGCCTCGGCACCGCCCTGTTCGCCGACAGCCACACCGAGGCGCTGCAGCAGCTGTGGGCCTTCATCCTGTTCCCGATGATCGGCGCGGTCGTCGGTGTCGTCATCTGGCTGATGCTCGACGACGCCCGGCTCGAAGACACCGACCTGGTCGAACTGCCGGGTGCATCGGAACTTCGTGACGTGCTGGGCAACATCTCCCAGGGGATCGACGACCTCGGCGACTGATCAGGTCAACAGTGCCAGCAGATCGGCTCGGCGCTTGGGCCCGAGTGCGGGCTCGGGCGGGCGGTTGTCGCGGTCCTGCCACACGGCCAGCACGCGGGCACCGACATCGGGATCCTTGATCATCTCGTCCGGGGCCGTCAGCAGGTTGAGGGCACGGAAGAATGCCCGCAGCACCACGGCGTCGCGTCGTAGTGCAGGAAGCAGGCCGTCGCGGAACACGGCGCGCATGAAGCTGCGCTGATCGGTCGGGTCGCCGTCGGGGTCATCGCCGGCCAACAGGGCAGCGGCGACGCGGCGGGCCTCGGCGTCTTGTTCGACACTGGCCCGGTACCACGGGTGGATCTCGGCACGCAGCGCCGCCTCGTAGGCCACGAGCATCGCCGCGGGGTCCCCGGGATTGGCATCGACCGCGGCGACCATCAGGTGCGCACCCCAGAACGCCGTCGAGCACCCTCGGCCGTACAGCGGGTTGGTGCACAGCGCCGCATCGCCGATCGGGATGAACCCGGTCGCCACGGGTCGACCGTCGACGACGTATTGGCGCCGCACGTTGACCAGGCCGGCCATCGCATGCACGGACTCGGTGATCGGTTCGGCCCGGCCATCGAGCCACGGGGCAGTGGCCACCAACTGCCGGGCACAGGTGTCGAAGGTCTCCGTATCCAGCAGCCGCTTGCGCAACTCCTGGTCGTCGGTCGGTGTCGCCAGCGTGACGGAGAACGTGCGATTGTCACCGACGAAAACGCCGTACTTCAGGTATCCCAGGTCGCCGCCGATCGGGCCGGTGCGCGGTGGGTACCCGGCGCCGTCGGCCAACCGGTAGAAGCGACTGAAGTAGACGATGCCCGTGTCGTCGGCCTCGTCGTCGACCGGGTTGCAGCCGATCTCGCGCAACCAACCCGACAGCGCACTACGCCGCCCGACGGCCACCACGACCAGGTCGCACGCAGCTTGACTCCCATCGGCCCACCGCACGCCGGTGATGTGAGGTGTCTCGTGCGCCTCCACCGGCTCGGCCACCAGTCCGTTGACGGCCACGCCGGTACGGAACTCGACGCGGCCTTCCGCCAATGCCGCCCGACGCAACACCCACTCGAACGTCGTGCGGCGGCAGGCCAGCATCGACAGGTCGTCGTCGCCGGGTTCTGGCACGAAGTCGACCATCGTCGCCGGCAGATCCTCACCGAAGCGCATCTCGGTGGCACCCTCGTCGAGCAGTTGCTGGTAGATGTCGGCGTAATCCGACTTCAGCAGCCCCACCAGCCGGGCGAGGAAGGCGTGGCTGTGCCGTACTTGCGGCGCGCCTCGGCGGTCCCACTCGAACGCCTCGTCGGCAGAGTTCGGCATGGGCGTGTCGTCGCGCTCGAACACCGTCACACTGTGCCCGCGCCGGGCCAATGCCAGCGCCGCGCCGAGACCAGCGACTCCTCCACCGACGACCGCCACTTCCATCGCCTCACACTAATTGGAGCGGTTCGTGCCGACCACGGCGGGGTGGTCGCGCCGAAGGCCCAGGCCGAGGAGCCGAAGCGAAGCGGAGGTGATCGAGGCCATTCAGCAGGGTTGCCGGATTAGCACTCGACGGTCTAGAGTGCTAGCACTCTCGCACTGTGAGTGCGAATGACATCAACCCCTCATCGTGGAGGCACAAGCAATGGCGAAAATGATCGCATTTGACGAGCAGGCTCGTCGCGCACTGGAAGCTGGCATGAACAAGCTCGCCGACGCGGTGCGCGTCACCCTGGGGCCAAAGGGCCGCAACGTCGTGTTGGAGAAGAAGTGGGGCGCACCCACCATTACGAACGACGGCGTGTCCATCGCCAAGGAGATCGATCTCGAGGATCCCTACGAGAAGATCGGCGCCGAGCTGGTCAAAGAGGTCGCCAAGAAGACCGACGATGTTGCCGGTGACGGCACCACGACGGCAACCGTCCTGGCCTGGAGCATGGTCCACGAGGGCCTGCGCAACGTCGCTGCCGGCGCCAACCCGATGACCCTGAAGAAGGGCATCGAGGCCGCGGTCGAAGCCGCCGTCGCATCGATCAAGGAACTGGCCAAAGAAGTCGACTCGAAGGACCAGATCGCCCAGGTCGCCTCGATCTCGGCGGCCGACAACGAGATCGGTCAGATGATCTCGGAGGCCATCGACAAGGTCGGCAAGGACGGCGTCATCACCGTCGAGGAGAGCCAGACCTTCGGCATGGAGATGGATCTCGTCGAGGGCATGCGCTTCGACAAGGGCTACATCTCGCCGTACTTCGCCACCGACATGGAGCGGATGGAAGCGGTACTCGAAGATCCCTATGTCCTGCTCGTCTCGTCGAAGATCTCGTCGGTGCGCGACATGCTGCCGGTGCTCGAGAAGGTCATGCAGGGTGGTCGCCCGTTGATGATCATTGCTGAAGACGTCGAGGGCGAGGCCCTGGCCACGCTGGTCGTCAACAAGATCCGTGGCACGTTCAAGTCGGCAGCCGTCAAGGCTCCTGGCTTCGGCGAGCGTCGCAAGGCGATGCTGCAAGACATGGCCATCCTCACCGGTGGTCAGGTCATCAGCGAAGAAGTCGGCCTGAAGCTGGAGAACACGACCCTCGATCTGCTCGGCTCCGCCAAGAAGATCATCATCACCAAGGACGAGACCACCATCGTCGAAGGTGCCGGCTCGGAAGACGACATCAAGGGCCGCATCAACCAGATCAAGGCCGAGATCGACAACACCGACAGCGACTACGACCGTGAGAAGCTGCAAGAGCGTCTCGCCAAGCTCAGCGGCGGCGTTGCCGTGCTGAAGGTCGGCGCAGCCACCGAGGTCGAACTCAAGGAGAAGAAGCACCGCATCGAAGATGCCGTGTCGACGACCAAGGCTGCCATCGAAGAGGGTGTCGTGCCCGGCGGTGGCGTTGCGCTGCTGCGTGCACAGGCCGCCGTGATCGCTGTCGCCGACAGCTTGAAGGGTGATGAAGCCACTGGTGCCCGCCTGGTCGCCAAGAGCCTCGAAGCTCCGCTGAAGCAGATCGCCGAGAACGCCGGCATGGAAGGTGGCGTCGTCGTCGAGAAGGTCAAGAACCTGAAGGGCGCCAACGGCCTCAATGCCGCAACCGGCGTCTACGAGGACCTCGTCAAGATCGGCGTCATCGACGCTGCCAAGGTCACCCGCTCGGCGCTGCAGAACGCAGCGTCGATCGCAGCCCTGTTCCTCACCACGGAAGCTGTCGTTGCCGACAAGCCCGACAAGGACGGCGGCGGCGGTATGGGCGGCGGAGGCATGGAGGACTTCTAGTCCCCCGGCCAACTGGCCAATTCGATTCGGCGAACGGCCCCGGGCTTCGGCTCGGGGCCTTCGTCCTTTTTCTTTGCACCACTGCACATGTCGTCCGCGCCCTGCTTTACACTCACCAGCATGCGACGGAGACTTGTCATTCTCGGACTGTGCGCGGCCCTTGCCGCCTGCTCGAACAGCGACGGCTCGAAGGCAGCCTCCACCGACGCACCATCGGCTGCGACGACAGCGTCTCCGGCAACGTCGCCGGCGGATGTCTCGGCGACCTCCGCTATTGCCCCCTCAGCGACCGACGCCGCAGCGATACCTGACACCACCGTGGCGGTCGCGCCGTCGGGAACGGTCGACCCGTGCGCCATCGTGACGACCGACGATGTCGCCGCGGCATTCGGTGGCTCCGTCGCTGCCGGCGTGATCAATCCGGACAATGGCGGTTGTGACTACGAGATCACCGGCCAGACCAACACTGGTCCCAGCGGAGTCCTGACCCAGGTGTCGATCGAGTTCACCGGCGCCGAATTCGGCTCCTACGAAAGGGCAAAGGTTGTCTTCCCCGACGTCGTGAAGGTCGATGGTGTGAGCAGCGAGGCCTACTACCTCAGCTTCGGATCCCAGTTGCACGTCAACATCGGTGGTCAGGAACTGGTGATCTCCGGCCTGTTCCCCGGCGACGACACAGCGGTCCAGGCCGAGGTCATCGCCTTCGGCAAGACGGTGATCGGCAAGCTCTGAGCGGCGGTCAGCCGCCGGCGACGGCGGGGATGATGCTGACGGTCTCGCCGTCGGGCACCTTGGTGTCGACACCATCGAGGTAGCGCACGTCGTCGTCGGCGACGAACACGTTTACGAACTTGCGCAGTGCGCCGGTGTCGTCGAAAAGACGCTCGCGGAACCCCGGATGGGCGGTCTCGAGGTTGGCGAGCACGTCGGCCAGCGTGACCCCCTCGACCTGCACGGAGGACGC
This sequence comes from Ilumatobacteraceae bacterium, assembly GCA_031427935.1. Taxonomy (GTDB): domain Bacteria; phylum Actinomycetota; class Acidimicrobiia; order Acidimicrobiales; family Ilumatobacteraceae; genus JAENVT01. Next base: position 6,488 of record JANPOJ010000515.1, read on the forward strand.
ACCGCCCGCGATCGGGCGCATCGTGGTGGGGATTCGAACGTTCACGGACATGGGCGAAAGCCTACCAACCGGGTCGGGATTCGAAACCTTCGAGCACGGCCATTGTGTGTTGCGCCAACGTCTGCAACACGTAGCCACCCTCATGCACGAACACGGTTGGGCGGTCGAGGTGCGCCAGCAACTGACCTGCCGTGGCGAATCCGGCGTCGGCGACCAACAACGGGCTGTTCGGGTCGTCCACCGCGGCCATGGTCGATGACCTCGACGACCGGGGCACCTGCCGCAATGCACGCCGTTGCGAGGATCTCGGCTCGCGCCGGCAACTCGTCGCTGGCCTCGGTCACCCCGCACCACACCCCCGTGGCCACGTCGTGGAACACGTGGTCGGGTGCCACGACCACGCGCATCGACAGGTGACCTGCGCTCACATCAGGTCCAACAGTTCGTCGATGGGGAGGGCTTCGGCGACGCGGCCGAACCGACCGGTCGTGGTCGTCGCCCGGAAGAGGCTGTCGAGCACCGCCTCCTCGGTCGCATCGACCGTGGCCTCGAACAGCCCGTTGAGATCTCGGTCCGACAACACGTCGCGGCTGACGTGTCCGCTGCCGTCGCGGGGAAGGCGGGCTCCCGTGCTGAAGGCCAGGAAGATCTCACCGCTGCCGTGTGTGGCGACCGAACCGGTGCGGGCCAGGCCCAGGCCGGCGCGCCGGGCGACGCGCTGGCACTGCGCCGGCAGGATCGGGGCGTCGGTCGCGATCACGACGATGCAACTGCCCTCCGGCGCCTCGCGCTCGCCGCTGCGACCGAGCTCGGCGAATCGCCGCCCGACCGGTGAGCCGTTGACGCACAGCCGCTCCAACGCGCCGAAGTTGGTCATCACCAGGACGCCGACCGTGTGGCCCTCCACAAGCCGCGATGCGGTGCCGATCCCGCCCTTCCAGCCGAGACACGTCATGCCCGAGCCGGCCCCGATCGCCCCGGCCTCGAACACACCGCCAGATGCCGCGGCGAAGGCCTCGGCAACGTGATGTGGACGCACGGCCATTGCCGACGGGTCGCTGAGCCATGAGTCGTCACACTCGCCGACAACCGGGATGACGACATCGTCGACGACGCCCAGCACGTCGCGCAGAGTCGCCTCGACGACCCCCTGGTACGCCATGCCGACGCTCATCGTGGCGGTCAACACGACCGGTGTCTCCAACGTGCCCCATTCACCGATGGTCAACGATCCGGTCAGCTCGCCTGCCCCATTCAGGACGGCGATGCCCGCAGCCATCGGATGATGGAACAGCGAATCCAACGTGTCGGGCACGATCGCGGTCACACCGGTGCAATGCTCGGGGACGGTGGCATGACCGACACGCAGTCCGTGCACGTCGGTGACCGCGTTGAACTGGCCGGTCGGCAGCGTGCCGATCTCGATGCCGCAGTCCCGCGGGCGGGGTCGCTGTTGCATCATGGCGTCGACAGTACAACGAGCGCCTACGGTGCAACCCGTGCAGCGCTATGACCTCGCAATCATCGGCCTCGGTGGCATCGGCAGCGCCACCGCCTGGTTCGCCGCCCGCGGCGGCCAGTCGGTTGTCGGATGGGAACGTTTCGACCTCGGCGGGCATCATCACGGCGCCTCGCACGATCACAGCCGAATCATCCGGCACAGCTACCACACCGCGCACTACGTGAATCTGACACGGCTCGCCTACGACGCCTGGCACGACGTCGAGGCCGACAGCGGCGAGACGTGCGTGCACATCACCGGCGGCATCGATCTGTTCCCACACGCCGCGGCGATCGACAGCACGACCTACCGCGATGCGATGCTGGCGTGCGATGTGGCGTTCGACGAACTGACACCGGTGGAGGTCATGACGCGCTGGCCTGCTTGGCACGTCGCGCCGGGGACCGAGGTGCTGTATCAAGCCAACACCGGCATCGTTTCGCCGGCGGCCACGGTTCCGTTGCTGCAACGGCTCGCTGCGGGTTGCGGCGCAGACCTGCGCGGCAACACCGCGGTGATGGCGATCGAGCCCGACGACGACGACGTCACCATCCACCTTGCCGGAGGCGACACCGTGCGTGCCGGGCAGGTGGTGGTCTCGGCGGATGCATGGACGGCACAGCTGATCGCGCCGCTGGGCGGGGCCTTGCCGCTGACCGTCACTCGCGAGCAGGTCACGTACTACGGCACCGACTCGCCGCAGGCGTTCGAGGAGGGGAACTTCCCGGTGTGGATCTGGATGGACGACCCGTCGTTCTACGGGTTCCCGACGTTCGGTCGACCCGGCGTGAAGATCGCCCAGGACTGCGGAGGGCAGCCCGTCGACCCCGATCGTCGCGGCTACGAACCGGATCCGGAGATCTTGGCGCGCACTGATGCGTTCGGCGCCGAGGCCTTTGGCGGCCGGCTCGGCCCGGCGACGTTGACCACGACGTGCCTGTACACGCTGCCGCCAGATCGCGACTTCGTCGTGGACGCGCTGCCCGAGCATCCGAAGGTGCACGTGGCCCTGGGCGCCGGCCACGGGTACAAGTTCGTCGCCTGGTTCGGCAAGACACTGGCAGCCCTGTCGGCCGGCCGCGATCCGGGCTGCGACCTCACGCCGTTCCGTCTCGACCGACCGGCGTTGGCCGACCCGTCGTGGGAAGCGAACTGGCTGGTTTAGAACCTGCGATTGTTTGCAGCGCAGCGGTGCGCTGGTGCGTGTGTGTCGTTGATGCTCATCACCAGTGCTTCACGACATGGCCCGCATATGACCGAACCCACCGAACTCGCGATCATCGTCACCAGCTTCGACGACCTGTATCGCCACGAGTATCCCGGGCTGATCGCTGTCGCCACAGCGCTGTCGGGATACGACGGCGAGGATCTAGTGCAGGACGCGATGCTCAAGGCGATCGTCAACTGGGAGAAGGTTCGACGCCTCGAACGACCCGGAGGCTGGTGCCATCGCGTGCTGGTCAACCTGTGTCGCAGCAGACGGCGCCGACGAGTGACAGAGGCGCGGTTCCTCGCGCGGTTGCGGCGAGAGGAACCGTCTGCACCGCCGCCATCCGACGATGTGATGTCGTTCTGGTCCGCTGTTCGCGAGCTTCCAGAGCGTCCTCGCCTGGCGGTCGCGCTCTACTACGCCGGTGATCGATCCGTGGCGGAGGTGGCCCACATCCTCGACGTCCCGGAAGGAACCGTGCGGAGCGACCTGAGCCGCGCTCGTTCGTTCATGATCGGCCGAATGGGGGTCCAGCCATGACCGACCACCCCGATCAGCCCGATGACGTCTTCGAGCAGATGGCGCGCAGGGCAGGCGCCGCACTACGGAGACCGGCGCCGGATGACGGCCCCGCCCGGCTGCAAGCGGCACGACGTCGGCAACGGATCGTCCGCTCCTCGATGGCAGCGGGCGCGTCCGCGATCATCATCGTCGTCGGTTTGATCGTCGTGACACGTGCATCCGACGACGATTCCGTCGCGCCATCCGGCTCATCACCCACCAGCACCAGCGCGCCCGCGACAACGATCACAGCGGCACCCACCACGACTGCGCCGACCCCAGCACCACTGGCCCTCACCTACACACTCAGTGGTTTCGACGGGCTCGCGCCGATCGAGGTGCCGTCGCTGACTCACGTGAGCAGCTTCACATCGTTGATCGCCGCGTGGTCAACGAGCCTTGGTGTGACCGACGGCTTCCTCGTGCTCACCGAGACACAGGCACCGATAGCGACCTCGCCGGAGGGCGACGTCACCTCCGTGAGCATCGATGTACCCGAAGGGCACGCCTACCTCGTAACCGACAACGGATTCGAGTCGCTGAGCAGTGCGACACGTGTGATGTGGTGGCGCGACGATGGTCGGCTGTGGGTCGTCAGCAACTTCGGCCTCACTCCGGAGCGCTTGATGGCCCTGACGCTTGCCATCCAGCCGGGGTCGGGTCTCCCGTACGTGCTGCCTGATCCGGCCATGACGTTCATCGGGTTCAACACCGCGGAGTCGTACCAGTCGGTGCGTCAGGATTGGACTATCGACGGGCAGTCCCTCGAGCTCGGCGTCGCCACTGGCGGTCTTGCCCAACAGCTAGCGGATGTGACTCCGGTGTCTGTCGCCGAACGCAGGATCGCCGGGGCGCAGGGCTACGCGATCACCTTGACCAACGGCCAGGTCAACCTAGCTTGGCCGACCGGCGATGCCGACCGCTGGGGCTCGTTGCGGATCAACCCTGCACTCGCCGGACGAATCGACCTGATCGCAGCCGCGATCGCGACGCGGTAGCCGTTCGCGTATCAGCGGCGGCGGCTGAGGCCCAAGCCTCCGCCTGCCAACAGCAGGACGAGCACGATGATCAACAAGATTGTCAGCATGACCGTTGGTTACCCGTTCCGGTGTTGAACCAAACTGGCAGCCGCCCTCAGCCGTTCATCTTCGTGGTCCACCAGCGACGAATATCCAAGCTCGGGTCTTCCATCGGCGCGTACCAACCATGTCGAAACGTGAGACTCTGCATACCGCGCTGCACGCGCTCGCAGATCGCCCAATCCTGCAGGTTGACCATGTGCCAGAAGTCGACAGCGTCTGACCCATCGAACCCGGGCGCGGCGACCTCGGTGGGGTGGAACAACAGTTGACACTCGATCGTGGTTCGATCGGCAGCGACCGGTTGGAGGATGAAGGCGGCGACGTGGTCGCGCGACAGCGAGAGCATGATGTTCGGGTAGATCAGCTCGCCGAAGTGGTTCACCTGCTCCGCATCGCTGAGGCCGGGGAACGAAGCCCGGTGGCTGGTGCCGGAAATGGTGTACGTATCGGCGCCCGGCCGGTGGGGAATGCCGTGCTCCCAGTCGAGCGCCGAGCCGCCGCGCACGCGGAACGACGGGACGAGATCGCACAGCTCCGGATGCACCGGGCCGCAGTGGTAGCACTCGTTGTAGTTCTCGGCGATCACCTTCCAGTTGGCGGCGACGTCGTAGCTGATCGAACGCCCGACGACGAGTTGGTCGAGCGGGAAGCGGCGGACCCGTTCGGCGATCGGGCCCAGATCGTCGAGCAGCGACGGACCGTCAGCGGCCAGGCGCACGAACACGAACCCACCCCACTCGGCGAGGCCGTACCGATGCAACCCGAACTCGTTCGGGTCGATGTCGTCGACCCACGGCGAGGCGCGCAGCGAGCCATCGAAGCCGTAGGCCCAGAAGTGATACGGGCAGCGGATCACGGCTTCGAAACACGGCGGCGACGCGGCGACGATGGAGGTGTCGACCAGCTCGGTGCCGCGGTGCATGCAGCGGTTGGCGAACGCGGCCAACGCGCCATCGTTGTCGCGAACGATCAACACGCGCTCGCCGGCCACCGACGCCAGGCGATGCGAGCCGCCCCCGGCGCCGATCGAGTCACTGCGACCGATGCACACCCACGAGGTGGCCATCGCCAGGCGCTGTTCGTCGAAGAAGACGCCCGCGTCGCAGTACGCGGAGCGCCCGAGACTGGCTTCCATCAAGCGCTGACGGGCGGCCGCCGCGACGCCCAGGGCTGCGCCGCCTCGAGCTGGGCGGCGATCCGAACCAGCACGTCTTCGCGGCCGAACCCGGCCACCAGTTGCACGCCGATCGGCAGGCCCTCGGCGGTCCAGTGCAGCGGCAGGCTGATGGCCGGCTGTCCCGTGACGTTGAACTGCGCGGTGAACTGCAGCAGTTCGCGCACGCGCATGCCACCTTTGGGCCCCGACAGGTACCCGATCGGCGGTGGCGGGGTGGCGATCACGGGCGTCAGCAGCAGGTCGTGGCCGGCGCTGCCATCGGCGGGATACCACCACGACAACATGTCACGGCACCACGCCGCCTGGGCGGTGACTGCCAGCAGGTAGTCGGCGGCCGACAGCGACTTGCCGATCTCCCCGAAGAAGGCGTTGTCGGGCTCGATGTCGTCGTCGACGATCGGTCGACCGAGCCAGCCCTCGATGATGCGCAGATCGTGGGCCGTGTTGGCGGCCACCACGGTGACAAAGCGATCCTGGAAGTCGAGGTCGGCGAGCGCCGCAGGCGACGATTCGTCGAGGTGGTGCCCGAGGGACGCCAGCAGCTCGGCCGCGGCGGCAACGGCTGCTTCGCAGTCGGGATGAGATGGCACCAGCGGCGAGCGATCGAGCACACCGATGCGGAGCGCGCCAGGATCCGCACCGACCTCATCGATCAGTGGTCGTGCGAACGATGGCGCGGTGTACGGATCGCCTGGCTCGTAGCCGGAGATCGCGTCGAGCACGGCTGCCGTATCGCGCACGCTGCGGGTGAGGCAGCCTTCGATCGTCGCGCCGGCCCAGGTCTCGCCGATCAACGGCGCCTGGCTGACCCGGCCCTTGCTGGGCTTGAGACCGACGAGCGCGCACTCCGACGCCGGCACACGGATGGACCCGCCGCCGTCAGTCGCATGCGCAACAGCGACGACACCGGCTGCCACGGCGGCAGCGGAGCCGCCCGACGAGCCACCCGTCGAGTGGTCGAGGTTCCATGGGTTGCGCGTCGGCCCATAGGCCAACGGCTCGGTCGTGATGGTGCTACCGAACTCCGGGACGTTGGTTCGCCCGATGGCGACGAAACCCGCCTTGCGGAACCGTTGGTACAACGCCGAGTCGACCGTTCCGCGGTGATCGACCGCCTTCAAGCCCCGCGAGCCGAGGTGGTACGGCTCGCCCTTCATCATGCAGCCGAGGTCTTTCACGACCATCGGAACGCCGCCGAACGGCCCGCTGGCGCTCGCAGCTTCGGCAACCGCAGCCTCGTAGCGCGGGTGGATGATCGCGTTGATCTGAGGGTTGACGCGCTCGGCGGCCCCGATCGCTGCCTCGACCAGTTCGGTCGCCGATATCGACCCGTTGCGCACCAATTCGGCCTGGGCCGTGGCGTCGAGCGAGGCGAGATCGTTGGCAATTCCCATGGGCGGCAACCCTAGGCTGCGGCGGTGCGCGTGGTTGCAGCGGTCGACAAGTTCAAGGGCACGGCGACCGGCGCACAGGTGGCGGCCGCCGTTGGATCGGCATGCTGGGAACTCGGTCACGATTGCGTCGAGCTCCCGGTCGCCGACGGCGGTGAGGGCACGCTGGAGGCCCTGGGCGGCCCGAATCGCTCGTCGACGGTC
>JANPOJ010000516.1:0-15606 GCA_031427935.1 Ilumatobacteraceae bacterium
TTCACCCGCCAAGTTCGCTCCTCGCCGCTCCTCGAGGTCCGATACCCTCAGACAGATGCCGAGATGGAACAAAGGAAGCGAAGTCATCGAGCGTCTGCTCGCCGCTCGACAACTTCAGCGGGTGCCGGCTGACTCGAAAACCGTGGAGGGGCTCCTCGAGTCTGCCCGTCGTCACGTCGCAACCGGAAGAACTGCAACGACCAACGACCCGGAGGGATCGTTCTCCCTCGCCTACGACGCAGCACGGAAAGCAGCGAGCGCGTTGCTGGCTCATCAGGGTCTGTGAGGGACGACGGCGGGCGGCCACATCGTGATCGTCGAAGCGATGAACGCGCAGTTCCCCGGCGTGGCCGGCCTCAAGTCGATCGATCGTCTGCGACGCCGACGGAACCAAGCGGAGTACCCGGACCCAGCGAACTACGACCCCGTCACCACCGAGGAGTCGGAGGACGCGCTGATCGTTGCGACCGATTGCGTCGAGGCAGCGTCACGGCTCATCGCAGCCCCGCAACTCGGCGTCTTCTGACCGTCGCCGCCTCCGGCCAAGGCGAAGCCTTCTGCCTCGGCCAGCGAGAACACCAGCGATGCGATCCGTTGCTGGAGCTCAGACAGCGACATGAAGGCGGTGTTCTCGAATCCATCCATCCCACGCCTCGTGGACGGCCGGCGGCAACCACAGCGAGTCCCAGATGTCCAGCGGGTTTGTCGACATCGGACATCGCTGCACCTCCTTGCATCGCGAGCCTACGGTTCAAACGCGGACGCTGGCGTCCATCTGATGCTCGAACGCGTGCGCTGGAATCCCGAAGCCATGCGGCGTCAGGGTGCCAGCAGCGAGTCTGCCCGCAATGCGGCGTCCTCGTCGTCGCCCGGCAGCACGTGCGCGTACACCTTTAAGGTGACCCCGACGTCGGCATGACCGACGCGCTGCGAGACGACCTTCACCGGCACTCCACTGGCGAGCGCGGCGGTCGCGTAGCTGTGCCGCAAGTCGTGCAACCTGATGACCGGCAACCCCGCACGTACGGCGAGCTCGACGAAAAGGTTCGAGAAGGCCTCGGGATTCGGTGGCGATCCGTCGACGTTCGTGACCACCAGCCCAGAGCAATCCGCCCACGATGCGCCAGCCAACAGCCGGTCCGCGTTCTGCTGGCGCTTCCACCCGCGTAGAGCGTTCACAGTGACCGGGCCTATTGCGATTGTGCGGTTACCACGAGCCGTCTTGGGAGTCGAGGTTGTGATGGTCGTTCCAAACCGGATTCGAGTCGAGCGAATCGCGACAGTTCCGGCGTCGAGGTCGACGTCCGACCAGCGCAGGCCCAGAACCTCACCTCGCCGCATTCCGGTTGTTGCGATCAGAGCCCAGATGCCCGCCCAGCGATGCTCCGCCACCGACCTCGCGAACGCACGCAGTTCTTCTCCGGACCAGACCTTCATCTCCGGACTAGCGCCCCTGGGCGGATCCGCGGCGTCACACGGGTTGCGCTGCAGGTGCCCCCACCGGACGCCGTGTCGAAACGCGCGGCTCAGCACGCCGTGCAGGTTCCGGACCGTCTTGGGTGACAGCCCGGCGCCGGCGTTGCGCCGAACCGTCGTGCGGCCGCTCGTCAGCAGCTCACCGTAGAGCCGGTTCAACATCGAACCGTCAACGGCTTGGAGTCGCACGCCTCCGATCGTCGGAACGATGTAATTGCGGATCAGTTGCTCGTAGCTCGCCGCTGTGGATGACCGCAACGTGACGCGTCGCGCCGGGAGCCAATCGTCGAGCAGGAATCTATCCAGCGTTGCTCGACGGGGAACGACGAGCACGCCCCGCTGTTTGTCGGCCTGAAGCGCCGTCAGCGCGGCTTGTGCTGCTCTCTTGGTCTCGAACCCGCGTCGCTTCAACTGCTTGCGCTTGCCGTCTGGGCCGGCGATGTCTACGACGAAGAACCATGCACGGGAGTCGTCCTTGCGAATCGAACCTTGTGTACTCATGATCGTGCTGCCTTGCTGGCCGAGACCGCGATTCGTGCCATCTGTGGCGTGATATCGATTCCAATGCCTGGGTGGGTCGGGCCCGACCTCAGTGGATGGTGACGGTGCCCGCGTTGCCGTCGACGGTGACGATGGCGCCGTCGGGGATGATGTCGGTGGCGTCGGCGACGGAGGCAACGCAGGGGATGCCGAGCTCGCGCGACACGATCATCGCGTGGCTGCCCATCGCGCCGACGTTGACCACGACGGCCGCGGCGGGCACGAACAACGGCACCCACGACGGATCGGTCTGCGGGGCGATCAACACATCGCCGGGCTCGAGCCCTTCGGGGTCGGCGGCATCGAGCACGATGCGGGCGCGTCCGGTGGCGACGCCTCCCGAGCCGGCTGCGCCGTGCAGCACGGCGCCGGATATCGCTTTCGTCAGGTGCTTGTCGCCGCGGCGTGTCATCTCGCTGAGGAGGGGAACGCGGCCGTTGACCACGAACACGGGCTCGTAGTCGAACAACGTCTGGTACTGCGCCCAACGCTGGGCGATGACCGGCTTGAACGCGTCTGGGTCGAAGCGAATCTGGTCGAGTTCGGCGTCGGTCAGCATGAAGATCTGTTCGATCTCGGCGATCACGCCGGCCGCGACGAGCCGCCTCCCGAACTCGCGCAGCGCCATGCGCATCTCGTTGATCACGCGCACGACGTTGGTCTTGGCGCGCTCGCGGCCCGCCAGGAAGATGCGAGCGGACTGCAGCCCGGCTTCGAACATGCCGGCTGTCTCGGCATCTCCCGCGATCTTCGGGCGCACCTCGGCGAGAATGCGATCGCGTTCGGTCACCGATGTCGCGTGCCGGGCGACCGGTGACAGGGACTCGTCCGACTTGCGCATCAGGTTGATGGCAGCGAGCGCGATGCGCGGGCTGACCTCCCACGATGCCGAGCGCAGGTCGTATTCGTTCTGCGCCCGCGAGCCATGGTCGAACAAGAACTGCCCGAACTCCGCGAGGAACGCAGATGCGGCCGGGTCGTCGGATGCCCGCAGGCGATCGAGCACGTCGTCGGCTCCGGCCTCGAACGCAGCATCGACGACTGCGGAGTTGCGGGCGCTGCGACCGAGGTCCCACATCGCGTGCGACGGCGCCGCCGAGTCGACATCGATCCCGGCGAGCAAGCGGATCGACAAGCTCGCGTCGCCGAGCCCTTCGCAGATCGCGGCGACCGCGCCCGTTCCAAGAGGCGAGAGCGACGAGATGCGCATCGCGTTCTCGAACGTCTGCTGTACGTACGGCACCATCGACCGGGCTCTGGCGATCAGCGCCGCGTCGGTGAGCTCCGACAGGTTCGGGCGTTGCTCGCGCAGGCTCTGCGCAAGGGCTTTGTCGGCGTCGAGCTCGGGAAGCGAATCGGTCGACATCGCCCATCCCATCGACGCGCCCAATCGGGCCTCATGCGCGGGTGAGTCGTGCCACGGCTGGTGCTCGTAGGGCGGGACCTCGTCTCGCTCGTCGAAGAACGCCTTGTCGATCATCTCCGGAGACGCGCCGGGCATGCGCGCGCCGAGCACCCGGGTCATGGTGAGCGGGTTGTACGGATACCCACCGAAGACCTTGAACAGCTCGGGCAGCTCCGGGTCGACGAACTCGTCGTAGTCGAGCGCGCCGATCGAGATGTAGCCGTCGCGCAGCCCTCTGCACATTCCTTGGTTCAGCACCAGGCTCTGCGCGAGCGGGCTGAACGGCTCGGGGAAGACGTCGGCCGCGTTGCCCCGCGTCCACGCCGGAAATCGACTCTCGAGCGTCGAGTCCCCGAACCAGGTGCTTTCGTTGCTCACGAATGTTCTCCTTCAGCTGAGCGGTCACGGAACGATGCCACCTCGGCGGTTCCGCTGACGACCCGGTCGGGTCCGCGATCGAGCCACACCGAGCACGTCGCCGCCCAACCCGAGTCCGTCGTCGTCACCGATTCGACGACGCCGTGCGCCTCCACGGTGTCGCCATCGAGCACACGACCGTGGAACCCGACGGTCAGGCGGCGGATGGCATCGTCGCCGGCCCACGCCATCAACATGTTGGCGATGTACCCGAGGTTGAGCGGACCTTGATTGACGGTGCGCCCACCGAGCCCCAGTGCAGTCGTGGCCTGGCGATCCCAATGGATCGGGTACGGGTCGCGCAGGATTGCCGCCATGGTCTTCATCCGCTGCGCGTCGACGGACGCGACGCGGAACGGCGGGATCAGGTCGCCGACTCGCGGTGCGGTGTTCATCGCAGAAATCGCCAGCGATTGGTGACACGCGCCGCGACCTCGCCCCCGGGTTCGAACAACTCGATCGAGAACGCGATGTCGTCGTGCAGAGCCTTGCCGCGCTCGTCGCAGGTCCGCTCGGCGCTGACAATGCCGCCCTCGATGCGGTACCGACTGCGCTCGCGCACCGGTCGCAGATACTCCCAGTCGTATCCGAGCAGGCTGACCGACCCGGCGCGACCACTTCCACCGCTGAGCTCGAAAAGTTCGCCGATCGAGGTGCCGGCGCCCTGGATCGGAACGTGGAAGAGCACGATCGGGTGAGCCAGGTCGCCCGACATCGGCAGGCGCTCGGTGCAGTCGGTCAGCAGCGCATTCTCCCAATGAGCGATCGTGTAGTCGCCGCCGGGAAACCGCGTCCCCACCAGCGCAGCCAGCTCGGCGTCGGTCATGTCATCGCGCCCCACCAGGTCGCCTTGTCAAGCGGGTAGCGCTCGCGGTAGTGCTCGCCGCGGGCGGCCAGAACCGAGTCGTCGACCGATCCGAGCGTGGTCGGTTCGATCGCAGTCTCGGCGGGAGGATCGAGGGTGAGCTGCGAACAGCCGGGTACCGGATCGACGCGTTCCAGACGGATGGTGGCGATCACGTCCTTCATCGCGCCGGCGAGTACGAAATGATGCTGACTGGCCTGGTGCTCGATGAAGGCGTCGTAGTCGTCGAAGGCAAGTGTCGCCTGGTAGCTGCCGGGTTCGGACAGGCGGACGTACTCGTACCGGCGGATCCCCGGCTCACGCTCGAGGGTCACCGCGGCGAGCTCGCGAGCCAGTTGTTCGAACATCGCCTCGCAGCCGGAAACGACGGTGATGTGAGCGAGCACGATGACCATATTTTCGCAAAACTAGCCGACTGGTATGTTCTGGGAATGCACGTCGATCTGTTCAGTGACGAGACGCAGGAGGACTGGTACCCGACGTATCAATACCTGCGCGACGAGCAGCCGGTCTACCGGGTGCCGGGAACCAACGAGTACGTGATCAGTCGCTACGACGACATCATGCACGTGTTGCGGCATCAGAAGGCGTTCCCTACTGGTGCCAGCAAACGCCGGTCGCCCGCCTCGCAGCAGGTGTACGACCGAGGTGGTTGGGAGCGGATGACGCCGCTCGGCACCAACCCGCCGATTCACCGCCACTACCGAGACCTCGTCGACCGCTTCCTCGGTGGTGACGGTCTCGATCAGTGGCGTCCGTTCATCGAGCAATCGATCGACCGGCTGTTCGCCGAGTTCGAGGGCGACGGGCGCGTCGAGTGGATCACGCAGTACGCATCGAAGCTTCCATCTCGGGTCATCACGTACGTGCTGGGCCTGCCGCTCGGCGACATCGACCAGCTCCGGGCCTGGAGCTCGGCGTGGGTGTTGCCGTTCATCCGCAAACTCGAGCCCGACGAGGATGTGTGGGTCGCCGAGCAGGTCGTCGAGTTCTACGACTACCTCACCGCGGCAATCGCCGAGAAGCGGTCGAACCCCGGCGACGACATCATCACCTCGCTCACGAAGGCCACGTTCGCGGGTGAACGGTCGCTGAGCGATCAAGAGATCATCACCATCGTCGACCACCTGTTCATCGGCGGCAATGAGACCACGACGTTCGCGATGGCGTCCGGGCTGTGGATCCTGGTGCGCGTAGCCGGTTTGTACGACCGTCTTGCCGGCGACCGCAGGCGCATCCCCGACTTCGTCGAGGAAGTGCTGCGCATCGAATCCCCGACACAAGGGCTGTGGCGAGCCGTCGCCGACGACGCAGTGGTCGATGGCGTTGCGATCCCCGCTGGGTCAACGGTGCATCTGCGCTATGCCAGCGCCAACCGCGACGAGCGGGTCTTCGCCTGCCCGGCCGATGTCGACCTCGATCGGCCCAACTCCCGACGTCACATGGCCTTCTCCCTGGGTGAACATCACTGCCCTGGCGCTGGATTGACCCGGCTCGAACAGGCCCTCACGTTCGAGGCAATCTTCGATCGCCTGCCCAACCCTCGGCTCTCACCGGGGCGCAACGACTTCACCCACATACCGATGTTCGCCATGCGGTCGCTACGCGAGTTGCACATCGACTTCGACTCGCGGCCGATGGCCGAGCCCGAGATCACGATCAACAAGGGAGCATGATGACCATCTTCGACCGACTACGAATGGACGGCCGTGTCGCTGTCGTCACCGGCGGCGGCCAAGGCATCGGCCGGGCGATCGCGGTCGGGCTGGCATCGTGCGGTTGCGATGTCGTGATCAACGCCCGCCGGCTCGGTGATCTCCAACAGACCGCGGCCGATATCGAATCGTTCGGTCGCCGTGCGCTGATCGTCGACGGCGATGTACGCGATCTCTCCGAGACGATCGCTGATCGCGCTGTGGAGGCGTTCGGCCGTCTCGATGTGTGGGTCAACAACGTCGGCGGGTCCGACGACAAGACGACCAAGCCATTGATCGACACCGACGACGACGTGTTCCGATCGCAGCTCGAGCTCAACCTCACGACCGCCTTCCAGGGGTGCAAGGCGGCCGCCAAGCGGATGGGTGACGGCGGCTCGATCATCAACATCTCGTCGGGCGCAGGGACCAGGGGTTCACCCTTCACCGGACCGTACGCCGCGGCGAAGGCGGGGATGAACAACCTCACCCAGACGTTGGCGTTGGAGCTCGCGCCCCGCATCCGGGTGAATGCGGTGGCCCCGGGCCCGATCGCGACCGAGGCGTTCTTGGAGATCCTGAACGTCGGCGATCAACTCGATCAATTGGCAGCCACGATTCCGCTCGGGCGATTGGGGACTCCCGATGACATCGCCGACGCGGCGGTCTTCCTGGCCTCGGACGCAGCGAGTTGGATCACCGGCCAACTGCTGCTCGTCGCCGGTGGCCGGACGGAGCGCTCGTATCAGTACCGCCCGAAGGACGGTACGTGATCGACGTCGGGCCCCGTCCGGCGCGGATCGGACGCCCACCTGACACCGATCCGGCCGAGACCCGGCGACGCATCGTCGACGCCGCTCGACGCGAATTTGCACAGCGCGGCTATGCAGCGGCGACGAACCGAACGATCGCCGCGCTGTCGGGGGTCACGACGGGCGCCGTGTACCACCACTACAACTCCAAGGTCGAGGTGTATCGCGCGGTGCACGCCGACGCCCATGACCGCGTGTACGCGCGGTTCGCGGACGCTGCTCGCGGGTCGACGTCGTTCATCGACATGTTCGACGCGGTGCTGGACATGGCGGCCGAGATCAACGAGCAGGACCCGAGCTTGGCGGCGTTCATCGGTGCGGCACGTGTCGATCGGCGCCGGCATCGGGAACTCGCTGCGGTCATCGCCGACGATCGCATCCGCCGCGGGGCCTTCGCCGCGGGCCTGATCGAGGTTGGCATCGCCAATGGAGAGATTGCCGAGGCCTGCCGTGCGGAGGTGGCGGCCTTCGTGGACGTCGTCTTGGTGGGGCTCAACGACGCCGTGTCGGATGATCTGCACAAGCAGCGCCAGGCGATCACCTCGATCAAATCGGCGATGCGAGGCCTGATCCGGATGCCGAACCAGCGATCCGAGAAATTGTTCGATTCTGACGTTTGACGGCGATTCGTGCTGGGTATCAGTGAGTACAACCCCCGCAACACCTAGAGCCCCGCAGTCACCCGTCCCCGGCTGCGGGGCTCTTCGCGTCCCCGAAGGGTACGTTTCCTCGACGGGCCCTCCACCGTCGACGCTGGGGGGTCCACAACGCCCGGCGAGTCGACGATTCGGCCTTGTTGGCAGGTCCGAAAGGCCCTGGTAACGGGCAGCGGGTAGTCGCAGAGTGACGGCATGAGCGGAGGCCACCTCCTGGACACGGATGGTCCGGTCGAGCTCGCGCCCCGCGTCTGGTGGGTCGGATCGCTGCTGCCTGGCGACGACTTCCAATGTCACGTGTATCTGATCGAACAGGGTGACCAGTCGGTGCTGATCGATCCCGGCTCTGCGCTGACGGCCGACGAGGTGATCCGCAAGATCAATTCGGTCGTCGGCCTCGACCACGTGCGCTGGCTGGTGTGCTCGCACTGCGATCCCGACATCATCGGCGCCCTTCCCGCAATGGAGGCCGCCGGGCTGCACCCCGAAGCAACCATCGTGACGCACTGGCGCGACGAGGCCCTGATGCGCCACGGTGGTTCCAAGCTGCCGTATTGGAGGGTGGAAGAGCACGATTGGCTGCTTCCGCTCGTCGATCGGACGTTGCGGTTCGTGTTCACGCCCTATGCCCACTTCGCAGGCGCGTTCAACACCTTTGACGAAACCTCCCGGACCCTGTTCTCGTCCGATCTGTTCGGTGGGTTCGGAGCCGAAGGCGAGTTGTTCGCCACGTCGCTCGATTACTTCGACGGGGTGCGGGCGTTCCACGAGCACTACATGCCGAGCCACGAGATCCTGGTGCATGCGATCGATCAGTTGCGCACCCTCCCCATCGATCGCATCGCGCCGCAACACGGCAAGGTGGTGGTCGGTGATCTCGTCACGCCGATGATGGACATGCTCGCCGGTCTGGAGTGTGGCATCTACCTATTGGCCCGCGAGGACCCCGGCCTGCGGTTCTTGTTGGCGACGAATCAGATCATCCACGACGTGATCGACACAGTCGTACACGAGAAGGACTTCGCGGTCGTCGCATCGCGACTCGACGACCTGGCCCGAGATCAGCTCGGCGCCACCAGCCTCGAGCTGTGGACGCAGGCCGGGCCGGCAGCACTGCAATTCGATCGCGGCGATCAGTTCGCCGGCCATCCGGGCAACCCACCTGGAGCAGTGATCAGAGCGTTGGAAGGATTCCCACCGCGGCCAGGAGCCCGGCTCACCGTGACGATGCGCTCGCCGACGTCGGGTCGGATCGGTGGGGCAGCGGTGATGACGTTCGATCACCCGGTGACGCTCGACGAGCCGACCACCAGGATCGTCGATCAGATCGCTTCCCTGGTCGAGGCGGGGCTGGAGCGCGAGGTCGTGCGCCGCACCGTCGAGCTCGATCGCCTGCATCTCTACGAGCAAGCCACGCATGATCCGTTGACCGGGTTGTACAACCGGAACTATCTCGGCGAGGCGCTGCATCGCTTGTGCGCCACCAAGGATCGGCCCGGTGGCGCCCGAGTCGCGCTGTTGATGATCGACGTCGACCACTTCAAGCAGGTCAACGACATCTGGGGTCACCAAATCGGCGACAAGGTGCTCGCAGCCGTTGCGGGCGCGATCCTGCACGCGATCCGTCCGGACGACATCGTCGTACGGTTCGGCGGTGAGGAGTTCGTCGTGCTGCTCGCCGACATCGAACTGCATGCCGCGCAATCGATCGCCGAGCGAATCCGAGCGTCGATCGCCCAGACGGGGGAGGGGCTCCCTGAGGTGACGGCCAGTGTGGGGGTCGCCCTGCGATTGCCCGGAGAACAGTGCGACAGCCTCGTCGGCCGCGCCGACCAAGCGCTGTACCGCGCCAAGGCCGAAGGCCGCGATCGCGTCACCGTGGCGAGCTGAACCCGGGAAGCGGTCGAGCGTCCTAGCTCTGTGGGCCGACGTCGGCCAGGGTGACCTGGTCGAGGGCCGGGACGATGCAGATCGGCCAATCGGCGGGCGGCAGGGTCAGCGGCTGGGTGTCGTTGATGACCAGGCGCACCGAGGTCTGGCCTTGGAAGGTCCTGCATTGCAGTGACTCGGGTTCGATGTACCGCAGCACGGTCTGGCGCGTCTCGCCCGGCGCCACGCTGATCACATCGGTTCCGCCGGCTCCCGGCGAGTTGATCGGCGCAGGCCCGACCGCCTGGCCGTTGCCGTCGACGAAGCTGACCGACAGGTGGGTGCTCAATGTGCACGCCTTCGAGCCGTTGTTGGTCAACAGCAGCGGCGTATACACGCTGCCGGAGGTGATCGACGACGGATCCGACCGAAGCCCCATGTTCGCCGACGAGCACTCGCCGGGTCCGACGGTGGTCCCACCGTTATCGGTCGACCCCACATCGGAGCCCGAGGGCGGCAACGTGACCGTGGCCTTGCCGAGCCCGTCGCTGCTGCACGCGGCGAGAGCGAGCATGAGGAACGTCACCACACCGAGTCGCGAGCGGAACATTTCCTTGTTCTATCGCGGATGGGTCGACCGGTCAGCGTCAGCTCGCCGGGGAATGCCGGCCGGTGATCCGCTTGCCGTTGCGGTAGCGAAGTTGGTGACGCAACGTGCCGTCAGACCGCCACTTCGACACCGCCGGGTTGCCGTTGGCCGCATCGCTTCGCTTGCCGTCGCGATAGTGCTCCTCGTAGTGCATCAGGCCGTTGGCGAAGTAGCCGCGCACGGCCGGGTCACGATCGGTCGGGTCCTGCAACTGGCCCGCTTCGTAGAACATCTCGTACTTCACCTGACCGTCGGCCCGGTACCGGCGATAGGCGGGATGGTTACGACCCGGGTTGTCGAGCAGTCCAGCAGTGAACCAGGCGACGTACGACTCCGCCCCGTTGAACGAGCGGCGGACGCGGCCGGTGTAGTCCGCCGGTATCTCCGTCTCCTCGTCGACGTCGAGCGTCGAAATGACGCGAAACGACATCGAATTGGGCAGTAGCTCCACAGAGTGATATCGAACGAATCATGGCAAAACTTGAGCTACAGCCTGACTTCGTACTGCCTGACCACGTAGCTGACGGGCGGCAGCGGCGAGTCGGGAGGATCCCACGGCGAGAACATCTTCTCCTCGCCCGTGAAGTGCCATCCCGCCTTCTCGTAGAACGACAGCGCCCGCGGGTTGTCGCGCAACACCCACAACACCGCCGACGGGTGGCCCTCATCGCGGAGGAACTCCTCGCACCGGCTCATCAGAGCTGGTGCCGCCCCGCTGCCCCACGCGGTCGGGTGCACGTAGAACCCGTAGATCTCGCCGCGTCCGGAGGCGGATGCTTCGGTCGGCGGTGACGGCGTGCCCGGCCCGACCAACGTCGGATCATCGTGCTCCGGGCCTGCATGGCCGAACCCCACGACCCGGCCCTGGGTGGTCACCGCGAACATCCGGCTGTCGGGCATCGATTGCCAGGCCCACTGGCGCCACATGTCGCGTCGCGATGTCGCGAACGCCTCTGCGTCGAGGTACTCGTCGGGGACGATGCCCCGGTAGCCGACACGCCACCCGTCGATGTGGGCGGTGGCCAAAGCGTCAGCGTCGTCGATCACGGCGTCGCGGACTTCGATCACGCCACCAAGCATGACGCAACGCGGCCGTTACCGGCGTGATTGTCTCAGACGGCGAGCAGGTCGCGAGCGCCGGTGTCGCTCGACGGGTGACGCAACTTGCTCATCGCCCGGGCCTCGATCTGACGGATGCGCTCGCGGGTGAGGTTGAAGTGCTCGCCGACCTCCTCGAGCGTGCGCGGCTCGCCACGATCGAGACCGAAGCGGAGCTTGAGGATCTCGCGCTCGCGCTCATCGAGCGGCGCAAGCAGCCGGGCGATCTCCTCGGGCAGCAGCGCGGTTGCGGCAACCTCGAACGGTGACTCCGCCGAACGGTCCTCGACGACGTCACCGAGCTCGGCATCGCCGTCTTCGCGCAACGGCTCGCTGAGCGACAACGGCTCGGCCGCAAATCGCAGCGCCTCGGTGACCTTGTCTTCGGGCATCTCGACTTCTTTGGCGAGCTCCGACAAGGTGGCCGGGCGGCCGAGCTTGAGCTCGAGCCTGCTGCGTGCCTTCTGCAACCGGGCCAACGTGTCGCCGGCGTGAACTGGCAGGCGGATCGTGCGCCCGGTGTTGGCGATACCGCGGGTGATGGCCTGGCGGATCCACCACGTGGCGTACGTCGAGAACTTGAAGCCCTTGCGCCAGTCGAACTTCTCGACCGCGTGCATCAGGCCGAGGTTGCCCTCCTGGATCAGGTCGAGCAGTGGCAGACCGGATGCCTGGTACTTCTTGGCGATGGACACCACGAGACGAAGGTTCGACTGCACGAACGCCCGTTCGGCATCTTCGCCCTCGCGAGACGCACGGCGAAGCTCACGTTTCTTGGCCGCCGTGAGATCCTTGCCGACTTGGTCGAGCTCTTCGATCGCCGCCTTGCCGGCCTCGATCTGCTTGGCGAGTCGAACCTCGTCGTCCTTGGTGAGCAACATGTACTGGCCGATATCGGTCAGGTACAGGCGGACTAGGTCTTCTTCGTCGCGCTCTACTCGATCTTTCGCCACGAATGCTCCTCGAACGGTGAGTTTGTTCACCTCCCGGTAACCCGAGCGGCAGATGCCTCACGATACCCACCTGGTCAAGCACCTCCCACCCGCTGTTGTCAAATCACCCCGCATCAAGGATTCTGATACAGACGTACCGTGTATCGTTCGCGGGCATGGCCACTGCCGACGCCGGTCCAGAAGGCGGCACCGTCGAACTGGCGATCGTGACAATGCGATTCGATGCTGCTGAGGTGGCGTCGCTGCTGGCGGTCCTGTCGAAGTACATCGTGCTGACCCGTATGCAGCCTGGGTGCCGCAACGTCGACCTGTGCGCATCCGTCACCCAACCGGGTCGTTACCTCGTCGTTCAGAAGTGGGAGTCCGTGGCGTCGCAGCGCGCCCATTTCGACAGTGCCGTCATGGTCGAGATGGCCGCGGCGTGCAATGGCTTGTTGACCGTGGCCCCCGACATCGATCTGTGGGACGGGGTCAGTGCCCACGACCTGATCTAACCAAGATCACACGCACGACCGGTGGCAAGCGGCTGTAACGTTCGATTTGTTACTCGTTCGCCCAAGGAGGCGCACATGGCAAACCCGATACTCAACGACAGCACCTGGAACAAGGCTGCGAAGAATCCGGGTTGGGGTGCACCCGACCCGACCACCCGCAGCACGCCCATCAACGACGGCCCGATCAGCGGATGGCATTCGCAGGTCATGACCGTCGGCGGCACGATCAGCGCCACCGGCGTGTTGATGGTCGTGTTGCTCGCCGCCGCAGTGGTCGGATGGCAGACCGGGCCCGACAACCAGGGCGAGGTTCGCGGGTTTCCCGCGCTGGCACTGGTGGGCATCCTCGTCGGTTTCGCCTGCGCGATCGCGGTGTACTTCAGGCCGATGTGGGCCAGGATCCTGGCTCCGATCTACGCCGTCGGCGAGGGCTTCTTCCTCGGTGTGATCTCCAAGGCCTACGAGGGCTACCAGAACGGGATCGTGGTGCAGGCGGTCGGCGCGACGCTCGGCGTGTTCGCAGTGATGCTGGTGCTGTACCGCACCAAGATCATCAAGGTCACCGATAAGTTCCGCAGGATCGTCATCACGGCCACGATGGGTTTGATGGTGTTCTACCTGTTCTCGTTCATCCTCAACCTGTTCGGCGGCGGCGTCTCGTTCCTGCACTCGACCAGCCTGCTCAGCATCGGCTTCAGCATCTTCGCCGCCGGCTTGGCCGCCATGAACCTGGCGATCGACTTCGACTTCATCGAGAAGGGTGCCAAGCAGGGTCTGCCGAAGGGCATGGAGTGGTTCGCCGCATTCGCCTTGGTGATCACCCTGGTGTGGCTGTACCTCGAGCTGCTGCGCCTGCTCAGCAAGCTGCAGCGGCGATAGCGATCACAGCGTGTGCAAGAACCCCAGCAGCGCGTCGTTGAACGCTGCTGGGGCTTCTTGCTGCGTCCAGTGACCCACGCCGTCGAGCACCGTTGACCCGTGGAAGTCGGGCAGCAGGTTGGTCATCCGCTCAATGCCCGAGGGATCCATCACGTTGACCACGTCGTCGGTGCCACCGATGAAGTACGTGGGCATGGCGACGCGCTCCGGGCCGAGGCCGTTGGTGACGTCGAAGTTGGCATCGAGGTTGCGGTAGTAGCTGATGGGCCCGAAGAAGCCGCTGTGGGCGAACTCGTCGGCGTAGGTCTGCAGGTCGGCTTCGCTGAGCCACCGCCCCTCCGGCCCGATCAATGGCCTGGCCGGTGCCTCGTGCATCATCGTCAGGAACCCGGTGCCCTCCATCGGCGGAACTTTGGCCGACAGGTCCCGTCCGGCGAACCCCACACCGCTGGCGTTCCACAGCACCTTGGCCATCGAGTCGTACGGGTTGGCATCGAGCTCGGCTTCGGCCACGCCCGGCGTCTGGAAGTAGAGGATGTAGAAGAAGCGATCGCCGTAGAGCATCTTCATCAGCGTGGTCGGGGGCGCGGGCCACATGGTGAACGGCACGCTGACGCCGACGACCGATCGCACCCGCTCCGGGTGCAGGCGGGCCATGTCCCACACGATCAGCGCGCCCCAGTCGTGACCGACGAACACGGCGTCGTGCTTGCCGAAGTGATCGAGCAACCCCAGCAGGTCGTCGGTGAGGTGGCCGATGCCGTAGGCAGCGATGTCGGCCGGTGCCGACGAGTGTCCGTACCCGCGTTGGTCGGGGGCCAGCACGTGGTAGCCGCCTGCGGCCAGCGGCTCCATCTGGTGCCGCCACGAGTAGCCGAGCTCGGGAAACCCGTGGCACAACATCACCGTGGGGTCGGCAGGGTTGCCGGCCTGGTGGACGCGCAGGGTCACGCCGTTGACGTCGATGTCGCCCACCGAGACCCCGGTCAAGCCGGCCTGCCTTGAGCGCAGATCGCCTCGAGCTCACCCCACGTCAGGCCATCGCTCGACCACAGGCGGTTGAACGCCGAGTCGACCTCGTCGGTGAACCCGTGTCGGTTGCGGAAGTTGTACCGCCAGCGCTGCTCGTTGACCTCGATGCCGAGCCGCGACAGCCGACCGACGGAATAGGTCTCCCATGCGGCGACCTGTGCCAATGACAACGTGTCGTCCGGCGGCGCTTCGCCGAAGCCACCGGTCAGGCGGTCGCGAACGCGCAACAGCACACGGCCGATCGAGGTGGCCGTGGCGACGTCGCTCTGCTGTCGTGGTCGCTTGGTGTCTTCGAACGCACCGCTCTCTGCACGGATCGAGATCGTGTCGCCGACCTCGACCCGCGTCCGGGCCAGCGGTGTGGTCTCGTCGACTTCGATGTGCACGTCTCGATCGGTCATGCCCAGCGACGCCAGCAGATCCTCGGTGACGCGTTGGATCAGGGCAGCGTCGTAGGCGACGAAGTTGAAGGTCTGCGGTGTGACCGTGACGTTCATGATGCGGCGCGTGCCTTGGCGACGAACGCCTTGCGCTCGTTCAGCGCAGCCAAGCTGACGTCGGCGATCTCTTCGACCTCGTTGTCGGTGAACCCGGCCAGTTCGCGGAAGCGCCGCGCCAAGCCGATCGGCGATTCCTCGCTGTCGCTGCGCGTACCGCCGTAGCTGAACAACTTGTCGACCACGCTCTGGAACTCGAGAGCCTTCTTGCGTCGCTCCGGGTCGTTCTCGGTGACCTTGCGCAGCCAGTCGCTGCCCATCTTCACGTGG
>JANPOJ010000517.1:0-3744 GCA_031427935.1 Ilumatobacteraceae bacterium
ACTCGCCCGGTTCATCACGATCGCCACCGAGCACGACGCGAAGGCGCCGGAGGGCCTTCGGGTGTATCTGTACACCGCGCTGGCGCCCGGCTCTGAGAGCTCTCGCGATGCACAGCACGAGAAGTGGATGGCGAAGAACAGCCTGACGCTCGGCGACCTCGATCGAGAACGCATCGCCGACATCGATCGACGCCTCGGCTTGAAGCTCGACGGTTCGCCGATGGCCGCGAACACAACCAACCGAATTCGCATCATCGCTCGCGCCTCGGTGCAATCGGCGATCGAGGGGGGTGCGGTAGTCGCGGATGCGTGGCCGCAGCGATCGAGGACACGAGCGCGGCGAAAGGTCGCTCGTACCAGACGAAGCGTCGACGTCCGCGCGTTGCCAAGCCCGGTGGCGATGGCAGCCGCGATCGACGCGATCGTCACCCAGCAACCCGCCAGCAAGACGTACCGGGTGATGACCGCCGTCTCTTACTACGCGGGGTTGCGCCCGTCGGAGGTCGTGATGCTTCGAGTCCGATCAGCCGAGTTGCCGACTGAAGGCTGGGGGCGCCTCGACGTCACGGAGGCTGACATCTCCTTCGATGAGCCCGGCGAACCGAAGACCGGCCCGCGCAGCGTGCCGATCCCGCCGGTGCTCGTCGCCATGCTCAGCGAGTGGGTCGAACAGAACGACCTCACGACTGCCGGCACGCGGCCGCCACCACGTGGCTGCGCGCCGGGATGCCCCTTGGCGAGACCGCGCGACGGCTCGGGCACAGCGTCGAGACACTCGTCTCCACCTACGTCGGGGCCCTCGACGACGAAGAACATGTCGCCAACCAACGCGTCGACACCACCCTCGGATAGCCGGCAGCATCACTGCCTCACCCACGCCTCCTGCCTCGATGAGCCAGGCGCAGCCTGAAACCTGTCACAACGTCTCAAGTTCTGACCCCAAAGCAGAGCTAGCAGAACCTCAGCAGTCGCTCGCTCTGTTCTTCGAACTCGGTGGCCGTAAGGACTCCCATGTCTCGAAGCCACGCCAAGCTCGCGAGTTCATCGGCGATGCTGCCACGTCCAACCGTTTGTGAATCGTCGAGGGTTGGGGGCTCCTGTTGTGTCACGAGTTGGGTGAGGGTGGTTGCGGCTTGCTCGGCGATTGCTTTGTCGACTCGAAATTCGATCGCGCCGGCGCTCGAGGCGACAGTCAGCGTCGACTTTCCTGGACGCACCCTCCTGGTGTCGACTGCCGAGATTGCCCAGAGTGGGAGCATCCGAACGACTTGTCGATGTCCTCGAACGGTCCATTGCACTCGGGTGGTAAAGATCCTTACGTCAGCACGCTTGCCGGCAAGGTGCGAGGTGAACTGCATCAGCTGGGATTCTGCCATCACTACCTCTCACAATCGTTTGACGACAACCTGTATTCATATAGCGGCTAAACCTGGCGAAACTTTAGACGATAATCAATCACGAACCCTCTGTACGGCACCTGGCACGGTTGTGCTCGAGAGGTGTTGAAGCAGGCCAGCACAAGGCGGACGATCACGATGAGCATGCAATTTGACCAAGTACTCCAGAGAGCGCTCGGAGTCGTGAATGCGATACCGCCGGAGAGGCGCGCCGCGATGGCCGAGGAACGGTTGATCCACCTGGCGGCGAATCACGGCTTCGCGCCAGCCCCGACTACCCGCAGAGGCGAGATATGGGAGGCCGCCGCCAATATTCTGTCCAGGGTCGAGAAGCTCTTCAACGAAGGTCGGCTTGATGAGATGCTGTGCGGCTTGCCCCCGAGCAGTCCAGCGCTCGAGCCGCTCAACCTGATCGACCGCGCGCCGTCGCGGGTTACGGTTGGTGTAGGGCGAGACAACTACCGAGCAATGGCGTCCGCGTGCCTCGAAGCCCTGAGGCGATGGGTGCAAGTCAACGCCGATGTAGACGTCGATCAGCAACCGTCGTCGAAGACGCGATGGGAGTTCGCTCTGGACCGACCGTTACTCGGTGATATCGACACCTCGACCGATCGGAGATCCTGCTCCCGCACGACCGGTGACGACGCTTCCGTCGAGTGGACAGCCGCCGAAGCAGGACCACGCCGCGCGGACAGCACGGGCCCGCCGGCTGACGTCTTCTCCATTGGACTCTAAAGTTTCTGCCTAATGTGTCGATGAATTAGAATCTGAAGTCAGCTGCCCGGTTTTGTCCCGATACCAAGGTAGCTATGATCTTAGAGGATTGGAGCCCCCGATGGCCATCTCTCACCAGGCCGCCACAGTCGGGGGCTTCAACGCGGACGTGGAGGATTTGGGGCCTTGTCGTCTGCGCCGAGACGACGGCGGGTATTCAGGTCTTCGGACGATTGAGGACTGCCATGCCCTGGGTTCCTGGCGCGGGTCCGATGGTGGTTTGTGCGCCGGGGATTGGTATTCGTCTGAAGAGTTCAAACTCGGCAAGGCGTACGCCGACGCGGACGGACAATTCTGTCTCGAATTCGCCGGTACGATGACTGCCAAGGCGGCGCGCCAGTTGCCGGGCGTGTGCGATCAGACGGTCGAAACGGGTGACGAGTTCGAGCAGGTGCTGGTGTTCATCGTCAGGGGAAACCGGGCGCCGATCAGGTTCTATAGCCACACCAAATCGGACGCTGATGTTGGGTACTGGTTCACCTCGTGCGCCGCGGAAGTGCCACTGGCGACGGTGACGCTCGTTGCGGGCACGCAGTCGGCATGATCACGAAGGCGTGCTACGAACTCCGCCTTGTCCGGGCCAACCGCGACAAGCACCGAATCGTGATCGGCATCGGCGTATATCTCGATGGCCAGCAGTTCCAATACTTCGAGTGCTGGGCGAGCCGGATCGGTGACGTGCCATTCGCCGATCGGCAAAGGCTGGTCGCTGCGGCGGTCAAAGCAGTCGGTGATCGGCTCGTGGGCCAGATTCAACCGCTCGCCGATCCCGGCGAAGCGATCATCGTGCCGATCGAATCTCATCCAACCGGTGAGGTCCTCGGCTCAATCATCGCAGCAGCCCTGCTCGATCTAGCCGTGCTCGATAGAGATACGTTCCAACCGCTGACCATTCACACCATCGAGCTGCCGACTCGGCCGGTGCTGCCGCCACCTCCCCGCGGGTGATGTGAAACACCCTCTGAACGAGAGGCGAATCTGTTGTATCAAGAACGACACGGAAGGACTCAGTAGTACTGGGGTCTCGGGTCCGCCGTGCCCCACAGAGCATGGTTGACCGAGTGGTGCAGCGATGGATGATTGGTACCGGCCCGAACGATTCGAGTTCGGCGAGCTCTACGTCGACGCCGAAGGCGAGTTGACGCTGCAGTTCGCTGGAACTCTGACGGCGAAAGCTGCTCGTGGCTTGAGCGCCAACTCGGACTACACCATCGAGGCCGCTGACGACAGTGAGCCGGTTCTGGTCTTCCTCGTCGTGAGCGCGGATGACGAATCGGTCGCGTTCTATACCCACACCAAAACAGACGCCGACCGTGGCTATGGCTTCATATCGATCGCCGATCAACCGACGGACAAGCTGACCGGTCGCTCGAGGCCGAGCCGACTGCAACCGTGATGTCATGTGCCGGTTGGGGGTCGGCGGCCAGGACCACGCGGTCACGCCCGTCCTGCTTCGCGGTGTAGAGCGCGGCGTCCGCACGTGCGAACGTGTCGACCCACGATCTTCCGCTGTGCAGTGCGACACCCGCGCTGAGGGTGGCACCAAGTGAACGAGTACGCAATTGCTCGAGCA
>JANPOJ010000518.1:0-6771 GCA_031427935.1 Ilumatobacteraceae bacterium
GTAAGGACGACGACGGTAAGGACGACGACCAAGCCTGCGACGCAACCCTCACCCTCTACAAGACCCCGACGAATGAGCACGGCGGCAACCTGACGCCAGAAGACTTCCAACTGCTCCTCGACGGCGTGGCCGAAGCCCAGAACGTGGCGATCTCCATGACCGCCGACGTGGCTCATGAAGTCGGTGAGATCCTGCACCCTGGTTACGAGCTGCGCGCCATCATGTGCACCGACGATGACACCGGCGCGGCGATCTCCTCAGATGGCACCGTTACTCCGACCGCCGGCCAGCACGTCTCGTGTGAAGTCATCAACGACGACATCGCACCGACCATCACCATGCACAAGATCGTCCAGAACGACAACGGTGGTCAAGCGGAGAAGCAAGACTTCCGCCTCACCGTCAACAGCGAGGTCGTGGCACAGGACATGCCGTTCGATGGCATCTTGGCCAACGATCCGAGCGTCGTCTCCGAAGACGATTCCGTTCCCGGCTATGCCCCCACGTCGGTGGTCTGCACGTCAGACGTTGCCGGCTCACCGAACAACAAGTCCGTGCTCGACAGCGGCATGATCAATGTCACCCCGGTCCCTGGCGAGAACATCGACTGCACCATCACCAACGACGATGTGGCGCCCGGTCTCACGGTGATCAAAGAGGTGACCAACAACGACGGTGGCAACGCGGCGGTCAGTGACTTCCCGCTGCAGGTCAATGGGACCACGGTCACTTCGGGAACGTTGGTGGCCTTCGAGCCCAGCGTCGACCTCGCCATCACCGAAACACAGAGCACCGGCTACGTCGCCACCAACATCAAGTGCGTCAGCTCCGATCCACTGTCGACCAACAACATCGACGCCAATGATCCGGTCGGCACGCTGGCGACCGTGCAGTTGCAGCCAGGCGAGGCCGTGGTCTGCACGGTCACCAACGACGACATCGCCCCGACGATCACTGTGCACAAGGTGGTCAGCGGTGGCACCAAGGTGGCCGGTGACTTCCAGATGACGGTCGCCGGCGACCCCGTTCCGCAAGACACTGCATCGAAGACGCTGGCCAACACACCCATCGAGGTTTCCGAGGTCTTCGATCCCAACTACACCCTGACGAGCGTGGTCTGCACCGACAACGTCCGTGGCGCGCCGCTGACGCACCCGTTGGTGCTGACTGAGGGCCAGAACGCGACCTGCACGCTGACCAACACGTTCAACTTGGTCGGCACCATCACCGTCGTCAAAGACGTGACGAACCTGTGGGGCGGCGCATTGCATGCCCCCGACTTCCAGTTGCGCATCGATGGTGCCGACGTCAGCCAGAACGCGGCTCACGAGGTGTCGCCCGGTGCCCACACGATCAGTGAATTGGCTCGTCCCGACTACGACCAGACTGGCATCAGCTGTGTCGACCTGGCCAACAACGCAACGATCGGCAACGGCGGCTCGATCGATGTGATCGCCGGTCAAAACGTGAAGTGCACCGTGTCGAACGCTGACAAGGCGCCGACGTTGACGGTGATCAAGCACGTCAACCCCGACAACGCCGGTACAGCGCGGCCGAGCGCCTTCCAACTGCAGATCGACGGTGGCAATGTTCCGCAGAACGTGGCCAAGAACGTGCAGAAGGGTTCGCACACGGTCTCGGAGGTGCCGTTCGCCGGCTACCGCCTGGTCGGCATCGCCTGCAGCGATGCCGGTGGCCCGGTGGTGTACGACACCAACACCGGTGGCGTCGCCTTGGCCCTCGGCCAGCACGTCACCTGCATCCTGACCAACCAGCACGACCCCATCGACCTGGCGATCACCAAGACCAACGACGGCAAGGTGAAAGTTGCCGGCGGTACCCCGTTCCACTACACCATCACGGTTGACAACGTCGGGCCCCGCGATGCAGAAGTGACCGACAACGTCATGGTCACCGATCAACTGCCGGCCGGCCTCCACTTCGTGTCGTTCCCCGGCAACTGCACCGCCGTCGGTCAGACGCTGACGTGTTTGATCGACTTCGCCGACCTGCAGGTCACCGATCCGCCCGTCGTGCTGACGGTGACGGCCGCTGCCGGGCCCGATGCAGCCAACGGCGTGTACACCAACATCGCTTTCGTCAACACCCCCGATGACCCGGCCTGCCTCGGCGAGGGCTGCGTGCCGGCGTGCGATCCCGAAGTTGTCAACAACAACGTGGCCTGCGTCGACACCGACGTCGTCCGCGCAGCGGTGTTGACGATCGACAAGGTCGACGATGTCGACAGCGTGCACCCGGGTGGCACGTACGACTACACCATCACGGTGACCAACAACGGCCCGTCGTCGTTCCTCCCGCACATGACGATGACCGACGATCTTCCGGCCTCCCTTACCCTGGTCAGCGTCACTGCACCAACCCCGTGGGCCTGCGGCACCTCCGACCCGATCGTGTGCACGTTCGGTGAGTCGTTGCAACCGGGGACCTCGGCTCCGGCGATCACCATCACCGTGACCCTCGACTCGTCGTTCCTCGGTGCCAGCGTGGTCAACACGGCGCAGGCGATCGGCACGATTGATCCTTCCCACGCCGTCACGACCATGGACACCGAGACGACGCCGGTGGTTCGTACGGCCAACCTATCGATCGACAAGTCGGTCACCTCGACGACGGCATTCATGGGCGGCACGATCGATTGGGTGCTGCTCGTGACCAACCACGGTCCCGATACGGCGACCGATGTGGTGGTCAGCGACGTTCTGCCGAAAGAGTTCACGGTGGACAAGGTGACTGCCTCCGGTGTGTCGTGCACCAACACCGCCCAGACGGTGGAATGCACGACGGCCACCCTGGCCAACGGGGCATCGGCCACCATCACCGTGCGTGCCAACGTGGTCGGGCCGGTCAGCACCAGCGTCACCAACACCGCGACCGTCGGGTCGGGTGCAACTGATCCCGATCCGAAAGACAACACCGATTCCGCCACGGTTCCCGTGGCAGAGGCAGCCAGCTCGCCGCCCGTGCTGCCGCCGGCCAATCCGGGCGTCAGTGCCGCCGAGCCGCAGTTGCCTCGCACCGGTGGGAACTCGCCCGTCGGGCCGTTGACGCTCGCTTCGATCATGATGGCCGCCGGCGCACTCGCGCTGGTGATCGGCCGGCGTCGCCGCACCAACACGGCGTAACAAGATGTCAGCGTGACGTTGCCCGCCCGACAGGGACGGCGGGCCGGCAACGTCACTGCTGCGCAAGGTGGTGATCACCTGGTTTCGCTAACGTGCCCGTGGGGGTTACGACATGAGCGACAACCACAACACGATCGACGACCTGATGCTGGAGAACCGCAAGTTCCCGCCATCGGATGACTTCAAGCGACAGACGTTGGTCGCCGACACGTCGTTGTACGACGAGGCCGCCGAGGACTACCAGGGCTTCTGGGCGCGCCAGGCCGCCGATCTGTTGTCGTGGAACACCGACTGGGAAACGATCTGCGAGTGGGAGTTGCCGTACGCCAAGTGGTTCGTCGGTGGGCAGCTCAACGTCAGCTACAACTGCCTCGATCGGCACGTCGAGGCCGGCCGGGGCGACAAGGTGGCGTTCTACTGGGAAGGTGAGCCGGGCGACGCCCGTGTGCTGACCTATGCCGGGCTGCTCGACGAGGTGCAGCGCTTCGCCAACGCGTTGAAAGGTCTCGGCGTGCAGCGCGGAGACCGCGTCAACATCTACCTCCCGATGATTCCCGAGGCGGCGATCGCGATGTTGGCGTGTGCTCGCATCGGCGCGGCGCACAGCGTGGTGTTCGGTGGCTTCAGCGCGCAATCGCTGTCGGATCGCATCAACGACGCTGAGGCCAAGGTGCTGATCACCGCCGACGGGGGCTACCGACGCGGCGACGTGTTCGCGCTGAAGCCGGCGGCCGACGAGGCGATCGCCTCGACTCCGACGATCGAGCATGTGGTCGTCGTGCGACGTGGCGGCAACGACGTGACGATGGTGCCGGGGCGTGACGTCTGGTACCACGATCTGATCGCCGCCGCCGATCCGGTGTGCCCGGCCGAGCCGATGGATTCCGAGCAGTTGCTGTTCCTGCTCTACACCAGCGGCACGACAGGCAAGCCGAAGGGCATCATGCACACCAGCGGTGGGTACCTCACGCAAGTCGCCTTCACCCACAAGTTCGTGTTTGATCTGCACCCCGAGACCGACGTGTTCTGGTGCACTGCCGACGTCGGCTGGGTCACCGGCCACAGCTACATCGTCTACGGGCCGTTGGCCAACGGCGCCACCAGCGTGATGTACGAAGGCGTGCCCAACTACCCCGGTAACGATCGCCTGTGGTCGATCATCGAGAAGTACAAGGTCACCAAGTTCTACACGGCACCGACCGCCATTCGAACGTTCATGAAGTGGGGTGCATCCGAGCCCCAGAAGCACGACCTCTCGTCGTTGCGCGTGCTCGGCTCGGTGGGAGAACCGATCAACCCCGAGGCATGGATGTGGTACCGCGAGCACATCGGCGGTGGCAACTGCCCCGTGGTCGACACCTGGTGGCAGACCGAGACCGGCGGGATCATGATCAGCCCGTTGCCGGGTGCTACCACCACGAAGCCCGGGTCGGCCACCTTCCCGTTGCCGGGCGTCAACGCCGAGGTCGTCGACGAGGAAGGCCACCGTGTCGATCACGGTGGCGGCTACCTGACGCTGACGAAGCCGTGGCCGGGAATGCTGCGCGGCATCTGGGGCGACCCGCAGCGCTACTTCGACACCTACTGGAGCCGCTACGAGGGTCGCTACTTCGCTGGCGATGGCTGCAAGCTCGACGACGACGGCTACCTGTGGTTGCTGGGCCGTGTCGACGATGTGATGAACGTCAGCGGCCACCGCATCTCCACGACAGAGGTCGAGTCCGCCCTGGTGTCGCACCCGGCCGTTGCCGAGGCGGCTGTGGTCGGCGCGCTCGACGACACGACCGGGCAGGCGATCATCGCCTACGTCACGTTGCGGGGTGGTCACGATGTCGACATCGCCGAGTTACGCAATCACGTGGCGACCGAGATCGGCGCCATTGCCAAGCCGAAGACCATCTACTTCACCAACGACCTCCCGAAGACCCGCAGCGGCAAGATCATGCGCCGGTTGTTGCGCGACGTTGCCGAGGGCCGCAACCTGGGTGACACCACCACCCTCGCCGATGCCTCGATCGTCGGCGAGCTCCAGCGCCGCGCCGCCGAAACCGCGGCTGAGGACTGAGCCGTCACGCGGGCGGATTTTGGCTGTTAAGCCCGTGCGATCACCTGCCGATACACGGTAGGTGACGGACGAGGAATTGGCGAGCCAGCCTGGTGCTGTGGCGACGCGCTCGGCGGATGAGCCGGACGCGCAAGCTGCTGAACCGGTGTTCACGCCCAAGGACTTCCGTCTCGATCTTCGTGCCAAGTTGGCCGTGGCCGATGACGAGCCACTCCCCAACCTCGACAGCCCAGCGATACGCCAGTTGACCTGGGAACACGTTGTACCCGACCGGCCGGCGTCGTCCGCGCCGAGTGCGGCAACACTCGTCCCGTTGCCGCCGCCGCGTCGGGTCCCTCCTCCACCACCGTCACGATCGGCGGTGCCCTTCGAACCGCCCGCTCCGGCCCCCGTGCCGGAGCGCGTCGTAGCGGTCGTTGCCGACGATGAGGTCGTCGACATCGAGCCGGCGGTCGACGAGATCGCTGCCGAACTGGTCCTCGTCGAAGCAGCCCCAATCGAAGACCGAGAAGAAGTCGACGAGATCGAAGAGATCGACGACGAAGAGGTCGAGCACATCGTCGCCGAACCCGTCGCAGCAGAGCCTGTCGTTGCCGCGCAGCCCGTGGTCGAGCCCGTCATCAACCGGCTCGGATCGATTCCCGATCTGATCGATGACGACTCACCGATCGAGCTCCCCGCGATCACGCCATCTGGCCCGGTCGTGGCCCACGTGCCGAGCGTCTACACGCCGGTGCTGGCCGAAACGTTCTTCGTCGCCGCGCCGCGGCCGGCAACGACGACGGTCGCCGCTGTCGCTGCCCCGACCAAGGCGCAGCGCAAGAACAAGCGGAAGCCGAAGCGCCACCTGTTCCGCAGCTTCGTCACGCTGGTGTTCCTGTTCGGTCTCCTGGCAGGCGGTGCGTTTGCCGCCAAGAAGTACCTGCTGCACCCCCCGACTTGGTCGGCCGAATTGAAGCCGCTTGCCGACGCGGTCGCGACTACACGCGGTCTGGAGTTCGAGGGGGCCGTCGACGTCACCCCGCTTCCCGTGGCCGACTACGCCAAGCGTCTCGCCCAATCGGCGATCGGCAGCGGCACCGACCGTGCACCGACATGGCGGGCGCTCGGGATCCTCAACGGTGACCTCGACTTCGAGGCGATCGGGCGCCAGGCATTGAACGAGAGCCCGGCCTTCTACGATCCGACCACCAAGACCATTTTCGTCAGCAACGACCTGCAGCCCCATGCGCATCTGTACCGATTTGCGATGCACCGAGCCATGACGATGGCGTTGCTCGATCAAGAGTTCGAATGGAGCACGCGGCTGGCGACGGCCACTCCGGCCGCCGCGCTGGCCATCCGGGCGACCATCGATGGCGATGCGCTGGCCGTGGCCAACTCGTTGTCGGCAAGTGACAACCCCGAGCAGTTGGCGCCGGAGTTGCTGGCCTTCGTGCAAGGCCACGGCAACACGGTCGCCCCATCGCAATACGCGGCGACCGTTGCCGGTCGCTCCGGCGCGGCGATGCGGCCGACTCTCGCCTCGATGGCCGGCGACTCGGTCGGGATCGCAGCGCTCGA
>JANPOJ010000519.1:0-4858 GCA_031427935.1 Ilumatobacteraceae bacterium
TCCGCTGGCCTCCAGCCTGCGCCCGAGTAGCCACACCCCGGCGATCACCCCGAGGGCGATCATCAACCCATAGGCGTGGATCGACAGCGGACCGATCGACAGGGCGCCGCTCGACGGGCTCGGGATGCTGGCGATCGAGGCGATCATCACCGAGAGATCACCCGCGTTGCGAACTCGACCGTTGACGCGAAGATCAGCTCTTTGTCGTAGTCCTGCGTGGCTACGTGGTAGCTGCGCTCCAGCGTGATCCGCTCGACAGGACCGCCGTACCGATCCACGAGATACTCGGCCTGGCCGGGATCCACGACGTGGTCCTGCGGTGAGTTCATCAACAGCAGAGGCATGTGCATGCCGGCGTATTCGTGACTGTTCGGTTCAGCTCCGTCGAGCAGCAACGACATCAGCGGCTCGAGCGGCGTGCCCTCGTACGCGTTCTCGTGTGAGTCGGGATCGGCGATGTCGCTGCCGATGCCCGGAATGACAGGAGTGCCACCGGCAACCATGCCTCGCAACATCTCGATGATCTCCGGCTGCTGGGGCTGTGCCACGGGATTGATGCAGACCAGGCCGGCGATCTCAGGATGATCGGCACCGAGGCGCAAGGTCAGTGCGCCGCCCATGCTGAGCCCGACCACCACGATGTACGTGGCCCGCTGGCTCAACCGCTGGTAGGCAGCCTCGGCCTCCCCGATCCAGTCGGCCCATCGGGTCGGCAACATGTCATCCACCGACGTGCCGTGGCCGGGGAGCAACGGCAGTTCGATGTGGAATCCAGCATCGGCCAGCGCCGTGGCGACCCCACGCATGGAGGCCGGGTTGCCCGTGAAGCCGTGCAGCACGACGGCGCCACTTTGGCCACTGCCCGTGTGCGACCAGGGCTCAGCCCCGTCAATGATCGGATTGGTCATGGCGTCGATTATGGCAGCGGGTTGCCGATTCAGACATACGGGTCGTTCGATGTCAGCGGTTCCTCCCACCAGTCGCCAGGTACCGGCGAGGATTCCCAGTCGGGGAACGGGTAGATGCAGTTCACCGGACACGCGGGCAGGCACTTGTCGCATCCGCTGCACAGCTCGGGAATGATGATGACGTCGGGCCCGTGGTTGAAGATCGCCCCGAACTGTCGGGGGCAGGCCCGCAGGCAGGCGTCGCAGTTGATGCATTCGAGCATCTCGATGCGCAACGGAACGTTCTGCCACTTGGGGCTTCGCGTCCGCGTCGTGACGCGATCCGAACGAGCCCCCGACATGCCGCCGAGTGTAGGTCTAGCTGTCGGTCGGCGGGGTCTCGACCGCGTCGGCTGCTGCTCGCCGAGCGATGACCTCGATCAGGGCATCGACGATACGGGCCTCGAACTGCGTGCCCCTGCCGGCGACGATGTGGGTGACGGCATCGCTCGACGACCAGGCGTGCTTGTAGCGGTGCTCCGTGATCAGCGCGTCGTACACATCGGCGACGGCCACCAAGCGACCGCTCAACGGGATCGCCTCACCGGCCAAGCCCGCCGGATAGCCGCTGCCGTCCCACCGCTCGTGGTGCGAGATGGCGATCTCGGCGGCCAGTTGCAGCAGTGTCGACCGGCTGCCGATGAAGACCCTTGCGCCGACGGTCGTGTGCGTCTTCATGATCGCGAACTCGGAGTCGGTCAGTGCGCCGGGCTTTTGCAAGATGGCATCGGGCACGCCGACCTTGCCGACGTCGTGCAACCGTCCGGCCAACCGAAGGTCTTCGGCCCACCTGCGATCCTCACCCAACCGCAGGGCCAGCTCCGAGGCCAACTCGCCGACCCGCGTCGAATGCTCGCTCGAGTCCGGGTCGCGGTACTCGGCAATCGCCGCCAACCGCTCGAACGCTTCGTAGTGCTGCTCCTCGAGATCTTGCGTTCTGGCAGTGACCAGGTCTTCCAACTCGGTCGTGCGCACCCGCAACAGTTCGGCCTGGTCGCGGGCGGCGAGGGTGTCGTGCGAGATCTGCAGCGTCTTGATCCGCAGGTCGGTGTCGCGGTTGAAGATCTGCTCGTGGATGCGACTGCACGCTTCACGATGCAACAGCGCCTCTTCGAATCGGCCGAGCGACTTGAGCACCTCGGCCAGCAGGCCGTGGGCCACGAGTTCGACGTCGGAGAAGTCGTTGTGCTGGGCCAGGGCGACGGCCTTCTCGAGCACCGCGATGGCGCCGGCGGTGTCGCCGATCGCGACGCGAACCCGGCCCCGGGCGATCTGCACCGCCACCACCGCCATCGGCGATGTGCGCGAGAGCTGGCCGGCGATCCGGCTCAGTGACTCGTCGGCCTCGTCGAGGCAGGCGTCGGCCTGGGGCAGGAGTTGGAGGTCGGCGTAGGCCTCGGCAAGGTTGGCGAGGATCTCGGCGACGTGCTCGGGGAGATGCTCGCGTGCGATCTCCAGCGCAGCCTCTCCCAAGCTGACGGCGAGCAGGTTCTCCTGCCGCTCGGCGCGCACCTTGGCCATGTTCGCCAACGTGATCGCATCGAAGCCGCGGCGCGGGCTCTTGCGGTTGGCCTCGAGCGCAGCCTCGTAGGTGACCAGCGCCCGGTCTGTGTCGCGCAGGCTGTGGTGAACCGCGGCGATCGTGTTGAGCAGGTTGCCAAGGTCCGACAGGTCGGCGGTCGGGCGATAGATCTCCAGCGCCTGCAGCAGGCTCTCGAGCGCCTGCGAGTAGTTGCCCGCCTGATGGTGCACGATGCCGACGAGGTTGAGCGCCCAGACCTCGACGACCGGCGCGGCGCACCGTCGAGCCAGGTCGCGCGCCTCGAGCGCCAGCCCGAAGGCTTCGTCGAGCTGCCCGAGCTGATAGGTGACGCTGGCCAGGCGGTACAACGCTTCGGCCTCGCCCGGTTGATCGCCGTTCGAGCGAGCCAACACGCGGGCCTGTTGCACCAACGACCGGGACCGGATGAGATCGTCGGTCTCCGCGGTGCGCGCCTCATCGAGAAGGTCCCGGACGGACTTACCGCTACCCGCCCCTTCCTTCAGAGATGTCGCGGACATCGCCAACGATCGACCAACCCTTCGGTCCTCCTCGGACCACGTGAGAACGACTTGTGTACGCCACGTCGGCGTGCACACGTGGATATCGGCAGACTGTGACCAAAGCTTGACTGATGCGTACAGTGAGAAATGACCACTCCTAGTGTAGGTATGGCCATGTCGATACTCGCCGTATCGTGTGCAAGATGCGGGACGAGCTGCGGTGACCAGCACACGGCGCCGGATCGACAGTTCCGCGGTGTCGGCGTTCTTGCCTGTCGTTGCCGTCATCCCGCTGTGGCTCCTGGCGCTCGCGGTTGTGTGGCTGCCACTGCGCGTGGTCTGGCACATCTCCTTCGTGGCCCTCGCACTCGGCTACCTGGCCGCCGTATTGTTGCTGTTCTTCCGACCTGTGCAAGTCGTCATCCTGGCGCCGCTGCTCGGTGCACGCCGTCCCACCCGGCACGAACGAGCCGCTCTCGACATCGCCTGGCGATCGGTGCTGCAGGCCAACCGGCTGCCGCAACGGCGGTTCGTGATCGCCGTGCTCCCCGTCGATGAGCTGAACGCGTTTGCGTGCGGTGGGCACCTGGTCGTCGTCACCTCGTATGCAATCGACACCTTGCCACGCGACGAGCTCAGCGGCGTGTTGGCCCACGAGCTCAGCCACCACCTCGGATCGCACACGGTGGCGTTGACCATCGGTCATTGGTTGAGCCTGCCGGTGTTCGTGCTCGCCCGAATCGGCTTCTTCCTGCAGAACGTCGCAACTGCGGCCACGCGCACCTTCGCCCGACGGTCGTCGTCGTTGACGGTGCTCGGTCAACTCGCCAGCGCGCTCTTGATGGCGGTGTCGTGGGTGTTCCTCAGCGGGTTGCTGCTGACCAACGTGATCTCCAACGTGGTCGGCCGCAATGCCGAACTCCAGGCCGATCGTCGTGCCGTCTCGATGGGCTTCGGTCGCCCGTTGGCCAGCGCCTTGCGACGCGTGATCGGCGAGCGACGCGGCGAGCGTCCAACCACCTTGCGCGAGCGCCTCGCCGCCACCCACCCGCCGGCGCGCACCCGCGTCGCCCAGATCGAGGCCCTGCTGCGCGCTCGTCGGAGCACCGAGACCCGTTAGGACCTGTGGACAGTTTCTGCTCAAGGATCGGGCGGCTCCGGTTGATGAGTTGTCGTGGCGTATCCAACGGAGTTGTCTGATCGGCAGTGGCGTCTGTTGGAGAGAGCCAGTGTTGGGTTTGCGGCGGTAGTCGAGGCCCGCAACCGACGGTCGATCGGCGGCTCGTTGTCGATGCGATCTTGTATCAGGCACGCGCGGGATGTCGGTGGCGGTACCTGCCAACCGAGTTCGGGCCGTGGAACATGATTTGGAAGACGTTCGCGCGGTGGCGTGATCGTGGGGTGCGGCAAGAAGCGCTGGATGTGTGCTCCGGGCGATCGGGCGAGTCGTTTGGAAGCGCAGCCGTCCAGGATCTCCGGTTGATTGACGATTGGCGCTGCGTCAGAGCCGCTTGATCATGAACAGCGTGTTGCCATGGGCCTCATCTGGTTCCACCCGCCCAGACTCGGTAAAGCCGACCTTGGCCAGCACACGGAGAGATGCTGTGTTCCAATCCCAGACTGTCGCCCACAGGCGTCGATGCCCTGACGACTTCGCCCAGTCGAGAACCGGGTCCGAGGCCCCGGGCGGATAGCGCAGATTACAGACACGGCGGGGTATATCGACACCCCGCGCCGCTTCGCCCCCACCCCCCCCAGACTGGACAGACCCCGTACGTCGACAACCCGACCGGCTACCGTCACGCCTGCTCCCACGCTCGCGAAGACGCCCTTGCCAGCACCCGCGCTGATCATCGCACGCGTCACCG
>JANPOJ010000520.1:0-7106 GCA_031427935.1 Ilumatobacteraceae bacterium
ACCAGGGGTCGCAGAGGATCGATCCGTCGACGGTGTCGATCAGAATGCCGGCATGGCCGACAGACGTGGCGCGCAATCAGGCGACGGGAGGATCGGTGAACTGCTGGCCGGCACGCGAGACGTGCTCGGTCCAGGTGCTGCCATCCCAGTACCGCAGCTCGAAACGGCCAGCGGGGTCGGCGTACCACCCGGCCGGCACGGCGGGGGCTGTCGCGGCGGCGGGTGTTGCAGCTGCAGCCGGCTCGTAGCTGGGCGTCGCCGCAGGCTGATAGGTCGAGGTCGGCGCGATGGTGACGGCCGGCTGCACGCCCGTCGGCTCGATCGTCGGGGTGGCCGGCTCGGGGGCGATGGCCCAGCCCGACGGCTCGCTGACCGACTCGGCTTTGGGCGCGATGTCCGGCTCGATCTTGGCAGGCAGCGCCGGCGCCGGGGCGTCGTCGGCGACCTTGTCGTCAGCCTTGTCGGCGGTTGTGTCTGCGGCCTCGGCCTTGGGCTCGCTTGCCTCGGTCGACTTCTTCGAGTCGGCGCCAGCGTCTTTGTCGCGGGTCACGAACGCGGTCACGTCGCCGCCGGTGGGGACGATGGCGACCACCGACCAGCCCTCTGCAGCCTTGGCGGTGAGCTTGGTGGCGAGAGCCGACGGGTCGTAGGAAGAGGCGCTGATCGATTCGAATTCCTGCATGGACCGAGAGCGTAGTGTCCGCGACGCCCGTTGCGATCACGCACGGTGTGAGGTTGATGACGACTTGGCGAAGGCCTGCCTCAACTCGGCAGGACCAGCGAGTGCACGTCGGTGTCGGCGGGTGCGCCGTCGTAGACCAACTCGCCATCGCGGAGCGCCAACAGCCGGGCGACCTGTTGCACGAAGGTCAGTTCGTGGGTCGCGATCACCAGTGTTGCGCCGCGCTGCGATGCCGCGTCGAACATTCGCAGCAGTGCCTGCTTGCCGGGCTCGTCGAGACCGACGAACGGCTCGTCGACGAGCATGATCTTGAAGGGTCGGATGAACGCCAGGGTGATGGCGGCCTTCTGGCGCAGCCCACGGCTGAACGTCGTGGGGATGTCGTCGCGCCGTGCGGTGAGGCCGATCTGTTCGAGCAGTTCCTCGGCTCGACCCTGCCAATCGGCGACGCCGTGCAACCGTGCCACGAACTCGAGGTGCTCCCACAGCGACAGGTCGTCGTAGAACGTCGGTGTGTCGCTGAGCCACGACAGCAGCCGCCGCGCTTCCTGGCTGCCGGCGTCGTGGCGGCCGATCTTGACGGTGCCGTCTGTGGGGTCGAGCAGGCCGGAGGCCATCTTCATCAGCGTCGTCTTGCCGCTGCCGTTGTGCCCCACGAGCGCCACCTTGGCGCCGGAGTCGATGTGCAAGGTGAGTGGCTCGAGCGCCGGCCGTTCGCCGTAGGTCTTGGTGAGTTGGCGAGTCGCCAGTTCGGTCATGCCGGGGTGCTCCGCTGTTGTTTGGTGTAGGACTGGCCGTCGGACATGAACTGACGGAACTTGCGCTTCCACTGGTCGCGTCGACGCACCCAGTAGCCGATCAGGCACGACAGCAGGGCCGCGCCGATGGCGCCGCGCAGTGCTGCGCCGACGGTCGATGTGCCGAGTCGTTCGGCGTGACGAACGAGCAGGACCGTGCTGGCGGCCAGGGCGCTGACCAGGATTGGCAGGCCGACGCGCATCGCACTGGAGATGCCGGCCATCTCGGGGGGAACGAAGGCCTGCGTCGCCGCGCCCTTGGTGGGGTCGGGTGCGTCGCGCACGATGCTGACGACACCGCCGCCGGCGCCGGCCAGCACCGTGGGGAGGGCCAGGATCGCGGCCGGGGCGATGGCTCGCGACGTCCCGAGCACGGCAACAGCACTGGCCGCGGCGATCACCGCGAACGGCACGAGGGCAACGGCGGGTGCCAGCAGGTGTCGCACCAGCAACTCGCCGCGTTCGATCGGCAAGCTGTCGGTGCGATCAGGCTGATCGACCTCTTGCGACAGCGGCTCCATCACTTCCAGGCCGAGCACGAACAGCATCAGGGCCGTGCCGATCAACGCCGGCGTCGTGCCGCGCAGGACCATCGCTTGGAACACGCCTGCCATTGCCGCGAACGCGGTCATGCGCACCAGTCGCGTCAAGGGGAAGCGGGCGACGCTGGCGATCCCACGGCGTGGGATGGGGTGGGTGATCCACCGCGGCACCGCCAGCCACGGGATGCCGCGCGTCTGCTCCTGGTTCAACTGGCGTCGCAGCAGGATCACCGTGCGGAGGTCTTGCATGGTCACCGCGAATCGCAACTGGGCGACCAGGCTGCTGCGTCGGGCGAGCGCGTCGAGCGACGTCTGTTGCAAGAGTGCGACGCCGATGATGATCACGATGATGGCCAGCAGCGGCGCGGCAAGATCGACGGGATGCTGCCGCCAGCCCCACATGGCCAGGCTGCCGTCGAGGTTGGCCGGGCCCGGTATGTTCCACGCCAACGCCGCGCCCTGCCAGGCGACACCGGCAAGACCGAGCGATGTGGCGATCCACAATGGGAGTCGGATGGCGTGAGCGATCAGCGCGGTACCCGCCCACAAGAGAGCGGTCGTGATCCCGAAGGCCGCGCCGCTTGCCGCCCACGCGATCGGGGTGCCGGGGAGCCGGCGGCCGGCGAGTTGACCGACGATGGCGCCGAACGTCGCCGCAAGCGAAGCCGCGCTGCGTGCGCGTTGGGTCACCGGTCGAAGCAGGGCACGCGTGCGGTCGACTGGCGACATCATGACGTAGGCGACGTCGGGTGCTTCCAGTGCCAGGGGGCCGCCCTGGGCGCCGCTGCGCAATGCGGCAAGCAACGTCAACGCGGTGATCAGGCCGATCAGGGCCGGCCCGTTCTTGGCGATGTCGGCGATGGCCTGATCCGACACGGTGGTGTCGCTGATCGAGCTGCTGATCCACAGCACGGTTCCGCCGCCGAACAGGGCCACCAGGTACACGCGGTACGCCGCGTCGAACCACTCGATGTCTCCGAGGCGATGCCCTTTGCGTCTGCGTCGAAGGTCGTAGAGGACGTCGAGCGTGTCGTCACTCACCGGTCGCGGCCTGACGGCTGGGGTCGGCGGTCCAGCCCGACCAACTCGCCACGTACAGACGGGGGAGCGCCAGCCCGGCGTGCTCCATTGCCAGCACGTTCATGCAAGCGCTGACGCCGGAGCCGCAGTAGGCGACAACCTCGTGAGCGTCGTCGACGCCGAGTTCGCCGAAGTGGTCGCGGAGCTCCGAGACCGACCGAGGCTTGGCATCGGCGTCGAGCACGGCCGACCATGGCGCGCTGCGCGCGCCCGGGACGTGGCCGGGCTGCTTGTCGATCTGCACGACCTCGCCGAGGAACCGCTCGTGCGAACGAGCATCGATCGCCGCGCCACCGTCGGCCACGATCCGCACGACGTCGTCGGCGCTTGCCAGACGATCGGCCGGCCAGTCGTGGGGCGCGAATGTCGTCGCGGTTGGGGTTCGCACTGCGCCGGTCTCGATCGGCCCGGTCCACGCGCCGAGGCCACCGATCAGCACGGCTGCATCGCGGCCGAGCATTCGCAGCATCACGGCCAGCCGTCCGGCGGTCAGGCCGCCGGTGTCGTCGTAGGCGACGACGACCGTGTCGTTGCCGATGCCCAACGACCCCATCGCCGCGGCGAACGCTTCCGGGGAAGGGAACGGGTGGCGACCTTCGGTCGCAGGTTGGTCGTCGCCGGCGAGATGATGGTCGAGATCGATCCACACGGCGCCGGGCAGGTGCCCAGCCTCGAACGCGGCGTGGCCATCGCGGCCGTCGAGGTACCAGCGAACATCCGCCAACACCGCGTCGGGGTGGCCACCCAGGAACTGTTCATCGACGAAGGGCGGGATCATTGAACATCTCGTTCTGCTCGGGCTGTTGCTTCTGCCAAGACATCGCGGAGTGGACGACCGAGCGCGGCTGCGGCCGCAGCCGCGTCGTCGTACTCGATCTTCACTCTGCCGAGCGCCACCTTGGCACGCACGGTGTGGCCATCGATGGTCACCTCACGTTCGCTGCGCTGTTGCGGCCACCGGCGCAACTCCGTGCCGCGCAGGCCGAGCGAGCCGGTCTCGCGCAGCAGGAGAGCGCCGATCAGGGCTGCTGCCGACGGATCACACAGAGCGTGAACCGTGAACGCCGGGCGACCCTTCTTCATCACGATCGGTGTCGCCCATGCGTCGTGCGCGCCGGCCGCGATCAACGCCGCGATCGTGTGGGCGATCACCTCGCCCGTTGCGTCGTCGACGTTCGTCTCCAGCAGACGCACCGGCTGGCCGGGCTCCGGTAGGTCGGTGGGCGTGACCGCCTCGCCGATCACCACCTGCACGACGTTGGGCCGACCGGCGATGTCGGCGCTGCCGGCCCCGTAGCCGACGGACGACACGGTGATCGCCGGCATCGGGCCGAACTCGTCGGCCAGCGCGCACATCAGTGCGACACCGGTTGGGGTGGCCAACTCCTTGCG
The DNA here is from genome assembly GCA_031427935.1 of Ilumatobacteraceae bacterium. GTDB lineage: Bacteria > Actinomycetota > Acidimicrobiia > Acidimicrobiales > Ilumatobacteraceae > JAENVT01. The sequence continues at coordinate 4,494 of JANPOJ010000520.1, forward strand.
ATCGTCGATCCCACGGCTCGGCGCGTTGCGCCGGGCGAGCAGCTCGGTGACCGCTGGCGCCGGGTTGGGAAGTTGGCCGTGTGCGGCCAGCACCGTGCCTTCGCCGACCGTGATCGAACTGCAGACGATGGTGTCGATGCCGAGGGACTCCAGCGCTGCGCACGCACCGACGATGTCGACGATCGCATCGACCGAGCCGACCTCGTGGAACTCGACGTCGTCGGGCGGCGTGCGGTGCATCGCCCCCTCGACATCGGCGAGCATCGCGAACGTCCGCTGGGCGCGATCTCGCACCCGCTCGGGCAGCTCGGCTGCATCGATCAGATCGCGTATCGCCCGGTAGCCGCGGTGATGATCGTGATCGTGGTCGGCTACGACCACATGGGCCTGCGTGGCGGCGATCCCGCAGCGCATCACGTTCTCGAACGTCAACGCGTAGCCGTCGAGGTCGAGGCGACCGACGATCTCAGCGATCTCGACGGGGTCGGCGCCGGCGTCGACCAAGGCTGCCATGGTCATGTCACCGGCGGTGCCGGCGAAGCAGTGGAACCACGCGGTCCGTGTCACTGCATCATTCTGGCGATCGCGCACGCTGCTCCAAACCCGTTGTCGATTCCCACCACTGTGACGCCGCTGGCGCATGACGCATGCATCGCCAGCAGCGCGGTGACGCCATCGAGGCTGGCTCCGTACCCCACGCTGGTCGGGACGGCGACGACGGGTCCACTGGTCAGCCCACCGATCACGCTTGCCAGCGCGCCCTCCATTCCGGCGACCACGACCACGGCATCGGCCCCCGTGATGCGGTCGAGGTGGGCGAGCAGTCGATGCAGCCCGGAGACACCGATGTCGGCGAGGCGGTCGGGTTCGAATCCGTAGGCCCGCAGTGTCAGCACGCATTCGTCGACGATCGGGCCGTCGCTGGTCCCCGCGCTGGCGACCAGGACCTTGGCGGTGCGGTACGTATCGGGGCGGCGCCACAGCATGGCGCCGGTTGCCTGCTCGCCGACCCCGTGGGCGGCCACCACGGCTTCCAGCTGGTCGGCCTCGGCGCGTGTCAACAGCACCGGCCCGTTGCCGTTGGCCAGCAGTTCACCGACGATGGCGACGCATTGCTCGACGCTCTTGCCGCGGCCGTAGACCGCCTCGGGCATGCCCTGGCGCAGCGAGCGATGGTGATCGACCAAGGCGTCGCCCACTTCGGCGAACGGCAGGCGGCGCAGTCGTTCGACGGCGGCGTCGGGTTCTATGGCGCCGCTGCGCACGTCGTCGATCAGTTGGCGCAGGGCGGCTTCGTCCACCCGACCATTGTGGCGGCGATCAGCTCCCGGTATCTAGCGCATCGAGAAATGTCTGGCCGGGGACGCGCAGGATGTGGCCCGCCTCCGTGCAGCGGACCGTCGCCGTGCGCGGCACGTCGTACAGCACACCGAGCTCGCCGAACGAGTCGCCGGCTTGCAACGCGCGGATGAAGTCGGGGGTCTGCCCGAAGTGGCTGATCAGCACGTCGTACTTGCCGTCGATGACGAAGAACACGTCGTCACCGTCTTCGCCCTGCCTGACGATCGTCTCGCCGACGTCGACACGTTCACGTTGTGTCACGTCGGCGAGATCGCGCAGCCGAGCGGGGGTCGCAAAGCGCAGCGAAGGAATGGTGCCCAGCAACGAACTGATCGGTTGCGAGGGATGGCTGATCGTGGCGGGATCGCGCCCGTCGGCCATCAACTCGACGTGGGCCTTGCCGAATGCTGATCGCACCTGGCCGTACCAACTGTGGGCCAGCGTGGCGCTCCCGGTGATCGTCGTGCACGTGGGACTCTCGGGGGTGCCGGTCATATCGCTCGGTGAGAAAGAGCGCCGCCCAATAGCCTGTGATACGTGATTGGCCCAACAACTCGCATCGGCTTTCTCGGGCCGCTCGGCACGTTCACCGAGCAAGCCCTGAAGTCGCAGCCCGATCTGGCCGCCGCCGAGCACGTGTTGTTCCGGACCATGCCCGACGTGCTCGACGCCGTCGAAGCCGGTGAGGTCGACGTCGGCTTTGTGGCGATCGAGAACTCGATCGAGGGCACGGTCAACCTGACTCAGGACGAGTTGGCCTTCAGCCACGACCTGTTGATCCAGCGTGAGGTCGTGCTCGACATCGAGCACTGCCTGCTGGCCAAGCCCGGTACCACGTTGGCCGACGTGAAGGCGGTGCTGTCGATCCCGGTCGCCACGGCGCAGTGTCACGCTTACGTGCGGGCCCAACTTCCGATGGCCGAGCTGCGCGCCGCAAACTCGACGGCCGAGGCCGCACGCACGGTCAGCGAGGAAGCGGGCGCCGGTTCAGCTGCCATCGCACCGCGGATCGCCGGCGACGTGTATGGGCTTGCGGTGCTGGCCGAAGACATCGCCGATCATCCGGGCAACCAGACGCGCTTCGTGCTGGTGGCCCGCTATGGCGTGCCGGCGCGCACCGGTCACGACCGCACCGGCCTGGTGATCTACCAGCGTGCCGACGAGCCCGGCAGCTTGATCTCGATCCTCCAGGAGTTCGCGGCGCGCCGCATCAACCTGTCGACCCTGCTGTCCCGACCGACCAAGGACGGTGGTCTCGGCGACTACTGCTTC
>JANPOJ010000521.1:0-1543 GCA_031427935.1 Ilumatobacteraceae bacterium
ACCAGTCGGGGGAACGTCGCCTCGTCGCCGCCGTGCACGGTGTGGGTGACCATGATCGGGGTGGCGACGTGCGTGCCGCGAGGGATCGACAACACGGTCTGTCCGTAAAAGGCCGCGGCGAGCTCGTCGAACACGTCGTGCACGGTGCTGGTGTCGAGGTCGTGGTGATCGACCGCGTAGCCGTTGGCGCCCTGCACCGTCGTGGTGGGTGGCACTGGTCGAAGGCGGTCGAGCTGCAGGTCGCCGATGCGGCTGTAGCGCCACACCTCTTGCTCAGCCGTGGGCAGGGCCATCGCCTGGGCTCGCTCTGCTGCCGACCTGCGTAGCTGGTCAGACGGGTCGACCAGGTCTGGGGAGAACGCAAGCACGTCGGAAATTCTACTACCTGCGTAGGACTAATCCCCGTGCTCAGTCATCGCGAAAGCGGCGGATGATGCGGCGCAAACGCTTCTTGCGTTGTACTGGCCGGGCGATCCCGGCCTCCGACATCACCTGCGGGCCGATCGAGTTGAGGAAGTCCTCGGCCTCGTCGAGGATTGCGGCGGCGCTGCCGTCGTCGAGTCCGGGTGGTTCGGTCGGGGTGGGCGGCGACACCATCGATCCGTATGTCCAACCGGCATCCATGCGCGGTTCGAACGCCGAACAAGTTTCGGGGCATCGCCACGGTGCGTCGGGGGCCAGATCGAGATTGCACTTTCGAACCGTCTCGCCATTGGCGTAGGTGCGACTCTCGAAGTTCTTGCATTCCTGACGCATTGGCATAGGCGAAGCGTAGAACCGCTACGTCCACGCGCAACCTTCACACCAAACTCTCAACCGATCACCGGACACCTCGATCGATCACCCACGTACCATCGCGATTGACGACGAAGGGATTCCCAACATGTCACGGATCAGAGCGATTGCCTTCAGTGCGGCGGGTGGCGCCGCTGCAGCACTTTTGGTGGCGAATGTCGCATTCGCCGATGATCGTGGTTTCGGCGGAGGTGGGTTCGCCAGACGACATCGCGACGGCGGGTTCATGTTCGTCTTTCCGCTGTTGCTGCTCGTAGCCGTGGCCGCCTTGATCATCTTGCTGTGGCGCGGCCGGCAACCGGTCGTCGCGCTTGGGGCACCCCCGGCGCCTCCGGTCACACCGACGTTGAACGCCCAGGCGATCCTCGCTGATCGACTGGCTCGCGGCGAGATCAGCCCCGACGACTACCGCGCTGCTGTGACCGTGCTGCGCGAAACTCCCCCACCGCCCGCAGGCTGAACATCGGCGTCAGCCGACGCTGCCTTCCATCTGGAGCTCGATCAGGCGGCTCCACTCGACGGCGTACTCCATGGGCAGCGTGCGCGTGATCGGCTCGATGAAGCCGTTGACCACCATGCTCATCGCCTGCTCTTGCGAGAGCCCACGACTCATCAGGTAGAACAACTGCTCGTCGGCGATCTTGCTGACGGTTGCCTCGTGACCGATCTCGGCGTCGCGCTCGCCCACCTCCATGTACGGCATCGTGCGGCTCTCGCTCTCCTCGTCGAGGATCAACACATCGCACTG
>JANPOJ010000522.1:0-4970 GCA_031427935.1 Ilumatobacteraceae bacterium
GGTGAGAACAGCGAGGTCACCATCGTCGAGCGTTTCGTCTCCGACGGCGAAGGTGCCGCTCTCGTCGTACCGAGGCTGTTCGTGCGTGCCCAGCAAGCGGCGCGGGTGACGTACGTCGCCATCAACGAGCTCAACACCTCGGTGTGGCAGCTCGGCCATCAGCAGGCAATCGGCGAGCGCGACTCGACCACGTTGCTGGCCACCGTTGCACTGGGCGGCGAGTACGCCAGGGTGCGCACCGACGTGAAGGTGGTGGGCCAAGGGGCCAGCACACGACAGGTCGCGCTGTACTACGCCGACGAGAACCAGATGCATGACTTCCGCACGTTGCAGGATCACGTCGCGCCGCGCACCACCAGTGATCTGCTGTTCAAGGGGGCCGTGCAAGACACGGCGCGCAGTGTCTACACCGGGTTGATCCGGATCGGTCACGACGCCAAGGGCTCCGTGGCGTACCAGACCAACCGCAACCTGACGCTCAGCGCCGGCGCCTGGGCCGAGAGCGGGCCCAACCTGGAGATCGAGACCAACGAAGTGAAGTGCAGCCACGCCAGCACCATCGGGCCGATCGATGAGGATCAGCGCTTCTACCTCGAGAGCCGCGGCATCCCGCCCGAGACGGCCGAACGCCTGGTCGTGCTGGGATTCTTCGACGAAGTGCTCGCCCAGTTGCCGGTCGGCCCGCTGGCCGCGCAGTTGCGTGCGCAGGTTGCCGCCAAGCTCGATCGTCGCAGCCGATGAGCACCGTTGTCTGCAGTCTCAGTGATCTGGCGCCCAACAGCGCGACCCGATTCGACGTAGACGGGCGAGCGATCGCCGTCGTGCGCATCGGCGACGATGTCTACGCCATCGGCGACACGTGCAGCCACGCCGACTTCTCGCTCAGCGAGGGCGAACTGTTCTGCGACACCAAGGAAATCGAGTGTTGGAAGCACGGCAGCACGTTCAGCCTGGAGACCGGCGAACCTCGGACGCTTCCGGCCACGCAACCGGTGCCGGTGTACGTCGCCAACGTGGTCGACGGCATGATCGAGATCGACCTGGAGGATCAGTGAGCACCCTCGAAATTCGTGACCTGGTCGCCTCGGTGGCCGGCAAGACGATCCTCAACGGGATCACGCTCACCGTCAGCTCGGGCGAGGTGCATGCCGTGATGGGCCCGAACGGCGCCGGTAAGAGCACGCTCTCCGCCGTCGTGATGGGCAAGCCCGGATACGAGGTGATCTCGGGTCAGGTGTTGCTCGACGGAGTCGACATGCTGGCGCTGCCGAGCTGGCAACGGGCTCAGGCGGGTCTGCACCTGGTGATGCAATACCCGACCGAGGTGCCCGGCGTTCAACTCGTCGACGTGATGCGCCATGCCTTCGACGCGCGTGGGTTGGCGCTGACTGATCTCGACGGACGGCTGCGCGCCGAGGCGGCGCGGATCGGCTTCGATACTGCGTTGCTCGAGCGGGCCCTCAACGTCGACCTCTCCGGTGGCGAGAAGAAGCGCAACGAGACCCTGCAGGTGGCGATGTTGGAGCCGAAGATCGTGATCCTCGACGAGCTGGACTCCGGCCTCGACATCGATGCGCTCCGCGACTGCGCGCAGCGCATCGAGGCGTTGACCAACGAGCAGCAACTCGGGGTGCTGGCCATCACTCACTACAACCGGCTGCTCGAAGTGTTGCGGCCGGATCACGTGCACATTCTGGTGAAGGGTCGAATCGTCTCGTCGGGTGGCGCAGAGCTCGCCGACCAGCTCGAGATCGACGGATACGCGGCGTTCGTCGGCACCGACGACGAGCCCACCACTGGTGCGCTCGCCGACCTTTTCGGGTAGGCCAAACGGCTCAAATGGCCATGGCGGCACTGCCGCCCACCGGCACCGTTCGTGGCCGCACATCACTACGGGCGGTTGGTCGCGTGTGGCGCTCCCGTAGAGCTCGCACCGGAACGCACGCAGACGTCGTGGCCTGCGTCGTTTGCTTGATGAAGTCCAGAAAATCACTTAAGCATCCCTGCCTATCGCCCGATGATTTTCGTGCCTATAACAACGGGTGCACGGTGGAGGTGAACGGCGGACGCCGCCGTGCGATGGACGGAACGCCGAGAGGAGCACGCACTATGCGTCAGCAAACAATGACCACCATCTACCGGCTGGCGCCGGTCGTGATGCTCGCCATCACGGTCGCCGCGCCAATGAAGTGGGGTGTGCGATGAGAACCATCAATCACACGTCAGTTCGGGCGGCGACAGCAATTGCGACATTTGTCGCGTTGATCTCGTCGGTCGGAGCCCCATGGAAATGGTACTGAGCTGAATCGGGCGGCGCGGGCGATCCACACACGCCCGCGCCGCGCAGCTTTTCGTCCGAATTCGTCTCGATCAAGGAACTTCTCAAGTGCCCGACAGCTCGACCAACCAGGATTCGAGGCACAGGCTCGTTGATGCCTTTGTCGTCAGCGTCGCCGTCATGGCGATCACCCTGACATCGCTGGTCTACGCGTTGGGCACGCACGGCATCATCCCGCCGTCGAAGGCCGTCTACGTCATCATCTTCTGCGCCCTGCTCTTCATCGGTGAGACCCGGACCAAGTGGTTCCGCTTCGGGGACGGGGGCCAGGTCACCCCCGGATGGGCCTTTGCGTTCAGCATCGTGTTGCTGGGCGCTCCGATCGTCGCAATCGCGGCGATGGCTGCGTGCACGTTGTATGTCGATCTTCGCGACCGCAAGTCGCTGACCAAGATCGTCTTCAACGCAGCCCAGATCACCGCATCACTCGCTGCCGGCGCGCTCGTGCTGCAGCTGTTGGGTCTCGGGTCGCCGATCACCGACGCCGGCCGGCTGTCGTATCGGTGGGGGATTGGCATCGTCGTCGCCGGCGCTCTCGTCTTCACCGCCAACGGGCTGTTGACGTGCATCGTCTTGACCCTGCACTACAAGACCAGCTTGCGCTCGATGATGGGCCGCAGCTTCTTTCTCAGCATCTCGGCCGACGGTGCGCTGCTGGCACTGTCGCCGATCTTCGTGGTGGCGATCCACTTCAGCCTGATGATGCTGCCGCTGCTGGGTGTCACGGCACTGTTGATCTACCAGAGCACGCAGCAGGCGTTGCGGCGTGCACACGAGGCCAGTCACGACGGCCTCACCCACCTGCTCAACCGACGCACCTTCGACAACCACCTGTCGGGGTTCCTCGCCTCGAACCCCGACGACGTCCGTGGCGCCATACTGCTGCTGGACCTCGACGGCTTCAAAGAGATCAACGATCGCCTCGGCCACCAGACCGGCGACATGGTGCTGGTGGGGATTGCCGAGCAGCTCACACAATCGGCGCCGGAAGCTGCTGTCGTGGCCCGACTCGGTGGCGACGAGTTCGCCGTCCTGATTCCCGACGTCGGCTCGGAGGCGTCGACCATTGCGATCGTCGAGCAACTCCGCACGGAGCTCACCCGCCCGATCGTCGTCGACGGGTTCCCGCTGTCGGTCGGTGTCAGCATCGGTCTTGCCTTCGCGCCGTCCCACGGTCGCACTCCCGAAGATCTGCTGAGCGCCGCCGACGTGGCCATGTATCGCGCCAAGCGATACCGCACGGGCGTCGAGAGCTACAAGGCGCTCGGCTTGCGGCCCGAGCGCGGACGCCTCGGCCTGCTGGGCGAGTTGTCGCACGCCATTGCCGCCGATCAGCTGAAGGTCCACTACCAACCGTTGACACGGTTTCGCGACGGCACACCCAACGCGATGGAGGCGCTGCTGCGTTGGCAACACCCGACCCTCGGCGAGGTGCCACCCAACGATTTCATCAGGCTCGCCGAGCACACCGATCTCATCGGGCCGTTGACGCAGTTCGTGCTGACGCAGGCCACGGCAGACGCACGTGTCGTCGATCGATTCGACATGCGTTTGTCGATCAACGTCTCGGCCCGAAACCTGCAGGATCGCCGGTTCCCCTCGAGCGTGTTGAAGGCACTGGACGAGGTGGCGCTGCAACCCGGGCGGCTCGAGTTGGAGATCACCGAGAGCGCCATCGCCAGTGAGCCCGAGCGCAGCCTGTTCGCCATCAGCGCACTGCGCGAGGCTGGGGTGTGTGTGGCGATCGACGATTTCGGCACCGGGTATTCGTCGTTCAGCATGTTGCGCGACTTCACCGTTGACCGCTTGAAGATCGACGCCAGCTTCGTCGACGGGATCGCACACAGTCAGCGTCAGCAGCATCTCGTGAAGGCGATCGTGGCACTTGCCAAGGGCCTGGGGATCGAGACCGTCGCCGAGGGTGTCGAGACCGAGGAGTCATGGATCACCCTGGCCAACCTGGGCTGCGACGTCGCCCAGGGTTACTTGATCTGTCGCCCGGTGCCGCTTCCCGAGCTGGTCGAATGGCTCGACATCCGCCAATCGATGTCGGAGTTGGAGCACGTGTCGTCATGATCATCGTCGTCGCCTCGATCGCCGCCATCTTGACCGTCCCGCTGACCGGCCGCTCGCTGACACCATTGGCGCGGCTCGACCTGCGCAGGGTCTGGATGGTGTGGCTCAGCATCAGCCTGCAACTGCTGATCACGCTCGTGCCCCACTTCCCCAACTGGCTCGGTCAACCGCTGCACCTGTTCACGTTCGCGCTCTCCGCCGGGTTCCTGTGGAGCAATCGACACCTTCCCGGTGCCTTCCTCGTCGCCATCGGCGCCGGCTCGAACCTCGCCGCAATTGCTGCCAACAACGGCACCATGCCGGCGTCAGCGTGGGCATGGAAGACCGCCGGCTTCCCGGTGCTCGTCGACCAGTTCGAGAACTCGAACATCGTGCCCAATGCCCGGCTTCCATGGCTCGGCGACGTCCTCGCCGTCCCCCATGGTTGGCCGTTCGCCAACGTGTTCAGCGTCGGTGACGTCGTGATCGTGGTCGCCGTCGCCTACCTCGCACACACGTGGTGCCGCCGAGCCCCGGTGCCGACGGGTGAGGCCAACGAGCCCGCGGTTGCGTCGGT
>JANPOJ010000523.1:0-24768 GCA_031427935.1 Ilumatobacteraceae bacterium
CGCAGGTGCAGGGCCACGAGCTCGGTGATGGCCTCGATGTCGTCGTTGGAGTAGCGCAGGGCGGTCAGGCGCTTGCGGGTCATCCGAGCACCCACCGCGTCGTGGTGGTGAAACGTCACCCCTTTGCCCTGCTGGTATCCACGCGTCTGCGGCTTGCCGACGTCGTGGAACAACGCCGCAAGGCGGGTGCGCCGGAAGTCGAAGTCGGCGTGCACGTCGCGATGCACGTTCTCCACGACGGCCAGCGTGTGCGTCAGCACATCCTTGTGACGGTGGATCGGATCCTGCTCGAGCCGCATGGATGGCAGCTCTGGCAAGAACTCGTCGGCGAGGCCCGTCTCGATCGCAAACCACAACCCCGCGCTCGGATGGTCGACGGTGATCAGCTTGTCGAGCTCGTCGCGGATCCGTTCGGCCGACACGATCTCCAGGCGGCCGTGCATGGTCGTGACCGCAGCGACCAAGTCTGGGTCGGGTTGCAACTGGTAGCGGGCGATGAACCGCGCGGCACGCAACATGCGCAGCGGATCATCGCTGAACGACACCTCGGGCGACAGCGGGGTTCGTAGGGTGCGCGTGGCCAGATCGACCGCTCCCCCGAAGGGATCGACCAGGTTCGGTGTCGCCGACGTGAGCTCGAGGGCCATCGAGTTGATCGTGAAATCTCGGCGGGACAGATCGGTCTCGATCTCGTCGGCGAAGTTTACATGCGGCTTGCGCGAGTCGTCGGTGTACGCCTCGGCCCGATGGGTCGTGATCTCGTAGGTGCGACCGTCCTTCTTGGCCCCGATCGTGCCGAAGCGCTCTCCCTGGGTCCAGATGGCGTCGGCCCATCCGGCCAGGCAGGCCTTGATCGCATCGGGGCGCGCCGTGGTCGTGGCATCGAAGTCGTAGTCGTCGCGATCCTCGGCGACCAGCAGATCGCGCACGGTGCCACCGACCAGGTACAGGCGATGCCCGGCGGCCGCAAACCGTTCGGAGAGTGGGGACAGCTCGTCGAGGACCGGCCGAAAGCGATCCGGGATCACAACCAGCCCTGCTGGCGCCAGTGGCTGGCCACGGTACGAACCGCCTCGGACCCGGGCCCGGCCGACGTAGGGCCCTCGACATCGCCGGCGGCCCGGCCGGCGCGCTGGTCAGTCGACGAGGCGCCAGCGAGTTGGCACATCACCTCGGCCGAGCAACTGGTCAGCGCATCGAGGTCGTAGCCGCCTTCGAGCATCACCAGTCGCCGGCCTGCGGGCACCAGCGACAGCGCGCGTCCGGTCAGCGGACCGTAGTCACCGGCCGCCAGACCCATGTCGGTCAATGGATCGTCACGGTGCGCATCGAACCCGGCCGACACGATCACCCATGTCGGCGAGAACCGATCGGCGACGGGGGCGACGATCTCGTCGAACGCCTGGAGGTACACATCGCCCGTGGTGCCCGCCGGCAGCGGAATGTTGAGCGTGGTGCCGACGCCGGCCCCACCACCGGTCTCGTCGACATCACCCGTGCCGGGGTACAGCGGCCACTGATGGCAACTGACGAACAGCACGCGCGGATCTTCGTAGAACACCGCCTGTGTGCCATTTCCGTGGTGCGCGTCGTAGTCGAACACCATCACCCGTTCGCCGTGATCGGCCAACGACGCGGCGACGACGGCAACGTTGGAGATCATGCAGAAACCCATCGACTCGGTCTGCGAGGCATGGTGGCCCGGCGGCCGGATGGCGCAGAACGCAGCGTCGCCTTTGCCGGCCCGCAGCGCATCAACGGCCGTCAACCCGGCGCCCGCGGCCAGGCTCGCGGCGACGAAGCTCCCCGCGCTGGCGTAGGTGTCGGGGTCGAGTCGCCCGCCGCCACCCGCGCACATCGACTCCATCCGCTCCAGGTACCACGCCGGGTGCACACGCTCGAGGTCGGCACGCTCCGCGGCACGCGGCTCGAGCGGCGAGAGGGCGTCGCCGAGGCCGGCTCGACGCACACCTTCGAGCACGGCATCGAGCCGCTCCGGGCGCTCTGGATGGCGGGGCCCGGCGAGATGCTCGAGGTAGGCCGAATGAGTGGCGAACAGCACGGTCACGCTGTGGGACGCTACCTCGCCACAGCCAACTCGGGGCTACCGTTTGACCCCGTGAAGCCAGCGATGCACTCCGTGACCAGTGCTCCGTTGATCCTTCGCGCCGGTGGTGTCGTTGCTCGTGTACGACCGTGGGCATTCGAGGCCAACGTGGCCCATCTCGTGCTCTACAACCAGAGCCGGCTCCCTACGCCATCCGACATCCTCCGCTGGATCAGCGACCTGCGCGTTGCCGGGTACGACGCGATCCGCACCGGTGCCCTCGGGGTTCAAGCCGGGGCCCGCTTCGAGCGTCTCGGCTTCGAATCCATCCAGAGCCTCGTGCTGCTCGAGCACACGTCGATCAACTCGGTGGACCTGTCGCTACCCGAACACGCGGCCGATGCGGTTCGTCTCGCCAGCAGCGACGACGAGACTGCCAGTCGTGTCGACGTCGCCGCGTTCGGCGCGGGTTGGTGCATCGACCGCGTCGGTATCGGGGATGTGCGCTCGGCGACGCCGCGTCACCGAGCGCGTGCAGTCCGCATCGACGACCAGATCGCGGCGTACTCCATCTCCGGCCGTGATGGCAGGAACGGTTACGTCCAACGTCTCGCCGTCTCGCCGGCACACCAACACCAGGGCCATGGCTTGGTACTGGTCGTCGACTCGTTGCGATGGATGGCGCGGTGGCGGGTGCAGCGCGTCCTCGTCAACACACACATCGGCAACGACGCCGCGTTGGGTCTGTACCACCGACTCGGTTTCACCGACCTCAGCGATCGACTGCACGTGTACGAACGGCGGATCGAGTGAGTCGGTGCCGGGGACTGCTGGTCTTGTTCGGCCTCATCTGCACGCCGATCCTCGCCGCCTTGCCGACACCGGTCGATGCTGCACAAGGTGACCTGCAGCTGATCGCCCAGAACTTCAGCATCGCCGCCGACGGTTCGCTGACCGCAACGATCGCGCTCCCGGCGAGCCTCGCCAGTAGCGATCTGTCGACCGCGTTGATCGTCGTGACGGTCGCCCAGCGGGTCGACAAACGCGAGGACCTCCTCCCGATCATCAACGGCACCTTGACGCGTCGGGACGACACCGTGGCGATCTCACCCATCTGCTGCGCCGGGTCGCAACCCGGCGAGTACACGTTCTCCATCCCGTTGGAGGTCGATGAGGTTCGTACCGACGCACTCAGCATCCCCCGTCAGGGGCTGTATCCCGTCACGATCGCCATCCAACGCGACGGCAGGGTGGTGTCGTCGGTACTGACGTTCCTCAACCGCCTGCCGTCTGCAGGTGAATCCGACACGGCGGATGGCCCGATGTCGGTGGCCGTCGCGATCGGCACGCACAGCACGATCCATCTCGACGCAAAAGGCGTGACGGGTCTCGACGATGCCTCCACGCTCGAGGAGATGACCTCTCTGGCCGACAGCTTGGACGCCCTCGACGCAAACAAGATCCCGGCGACCGTTCGGGTTCAACCGGCCGTCCTGACCGCGCTGCAACAACTGAACCCGACGTTGTTCAACCGGTTGATCGCCTCGCTGCAGCGCCATCAGATCCTCGCCGAACCACAATGGCCGATCGATCCCTCGGCCGCCGTGGCCGCAGGACAGGGCTCGCTGTACACCTCATGGTTGCGCGATGGCCAGGATCGCCTCGGCGGCCTTGGTCTCGGCCCGGCAATCATCAGCCGTTCGACCATCTTCGTCGACCAGTCGATCAGCGCCGATGGAGCAACATTGCGCCGCAACCTCGGAGCCGGGTTGATGGTGATGACACCCGACGTCTTCAACGGGCTCGAAGGAGCCATCCAGGGGTACAGCGACTACACCGGTGAGCTGTTCGCCGCTGAGTTGCCGAACGACACAGCGGTCGACGTCGCCGTGGTCGACCAGGTGATCTCGCAACTGCTGGCCCACCCGCTTGCAACGCCGGAACTGACCAGGATCTACGCGGTTGCCAACCTGCTGGCGTTGCGACAGAAGCTGGAGATCTCGGGCAGCAGCGTCAGGCGCCATGCTGTGCTGCTGGCCACACCCGATCTGGGGGTGCCCGACGCCACGCTGATCGGCTCGATCTCTGCCCTGATCACCGAAACACCTGGTTTGGTCGCGACCGCGATCGACGATGTTGCGTCGCGCACCGACCGATACCTCGACGCCGGGGAGGAGCATCCCGTCACGCTGCCTCAGGTCGACGGCGTGGGCCTGGCGCAGCGCGTGTTCCGGCAGGCCAAGCTGACCAACGAGATCAACGCGGTTGCTTCGATGCTTCCCGACGACAACGATCGTCCGAGAGGCTGGCGCGAGCTCGCCGATCTGCTCCCGACCAGCGCGCTGGGAGACCTCGACGCTGCGGCGCTCGACACCGCCGTTCGCACCGAGCTCACCCAGATCCGCGACGCCGTGCAGATGCCGACCGCGTACACGGTCAACCTGCCAGGCAAGCGCAGCACCGTTCGCGTTCGATTCGTCAACACCTCCGACGTGCCGTTGAAGATCAAGGTTCAACTGACATCGCCGCCCGGCAAGCTGGTGTTCACCAACGATCCACAGCCTGTTCTCCTCCCGCCCGGTGTACCCACGAATGTCGCGATCCCGGTCGAGGCGCGCTCGAACGGCACGTCGGGTGTGTCGCTCGACATCTTCACACCGAACGACGTGGCCATCGGATCGACCGTGCCGTTGCGCTTTCGGGTCAACGCCCTCGGGGTCGGCAACGTGTTGACTGCCGCGCTGCTCGGCCTGGTGCTGCTGTGGTGGCTCGAGCACGCCCGGGCAACTCGCAAGAAGCGCCGACTATCTCTGCCAGCTACCCTGCCTGTCTCGTGAGCATCAATCGCGTCCGCATCGTCACCGACTCGGCGTGCGACCTCCCCCAGTCCGTTGCCGACGAGCTCGCGATCGAGATCGTTCCGTTGACGATCCGCATCGACGGTCACGAGTACGTCGACCGCCACGATCTCAGCGTTGACGAGTTCTGGGCGAAGTGTGCCGCATCGCCAACACTGCCCGAGACCGCAGCGCCATCCCCCGGACAGTTCGAGCAGACCTATCGAGAACTCGCGGCTGACGGCGCCAGCAGCGTGGTCACCATCTCGCTCAGCGGTGCGCTCTCGGCCACCATGCAGTCAGCGGACCTCGCGGCGCGGTCGGTGGCCGATCTGATCCCGGTCACCGTGATCGACAGTCGATCGGTGACGTTGGGCCTCGGGGCGATCGTCTCCTCGTGTGCGCGGCTGGCAGCCGACGGCGCCACGCACGACGAGGTCGTCGCCCGTGCTCACGATCTGGCGGGTCGTACCCGCGTCTGGGGTGCACTCGACACGCTCGACAACTTGAAGAAGGGCGGGCGTATCGGCGGAGCCAAGGCGTTGCTGGCATCGGCGTTGGCCATCAAACCGATCATCGAGGTCCGCGACGGCAAGGTCGAACAAGGTGGCAAGCAGCGCACGCGCAGCAAGGCGTTGGCGTTCCTGGTCGAGAAGGTTGCCGCCGTCGACGGCCTCGACAGCGTGTTCGTGCTGCAAGCCGATTGTCGCGACGTCGATCAGTTCGTCGAGATGCTGCGACCGCACGTCGACGGCCAGATCGTCGTCGGCGACATCGGTCCGGTCGTCGGCTCGCATGCCGGGCGAGGCACGATCGGCGTCGCGTTCTTTGCTCGAGCCTGAGCTATTGCCCGGTTTCGCCAGCCCAGCGCCACTAGCGTTCGAGGGCGGACATGTCAGCAACGATTCCTGGCGCAGCCAGCCCACCACCGATCTCTGCGTCGATACTCGCCCAGCGTTACCAGCTGGAGCGACGGCTCGCGCAAGGGGGCATGGCCGAGGTCTGGTTGGCCACCGACCTGGCGCTGACCCGGCAGGTCGCGGTGAAGCTGTTGAAGCCGACGTTGGCAGCAGATCCGGTCGTTGCCGAGCGCTTCCGTCGCGAGGCCATCGCCGTCGCCCAGTTGAGCCATCCCAACATCGTCGCGGTGTACGACGCGATCGAAGACATCAGCGGCAACAGTCGCCGTCTCGCCGTCGTGATGCAGCTCGTCAACGGCAAGAGCCTTCGCCAGTTGCTCGATGAACAACGCCGGCTGAGCCCCGACCTCACCATCCACATCGGCTCGTGTGTCGCCGCGGCACTCGACACCGCTCACCGCGCCGGCCTGGTGCACCGCGACGTGAAGCCCGGCAACATCCTGATCACCCCCGACGGCCGCGTGTTGCTGACCGACTTCGGAATCGCCAAGGGCCTCGGCGCGACCGGTGACGACCTCACCAGTGCCAACGTGATGATGGGGACGGCAAAGTACCTCTCCCCCGAACAGGTCCGCGGCAAGAAGCTCGACGGCCGCGCCGACCTGTATTCGCTCGGCCTCGTGCTCTACGAGTGCCTCGCCGGCCGCGTACCGTTCCTCGGCGAGACAGACACCGATACCGCGTTGGCGCGACTCAATCGCGACCCAACCGATCTTGCCCGGCTTCGCCCAACCCTTCCGTACGGTCTCGCCGAACTGATCCATCGCCTGCTCGCGCGACGACCGATGGACCGTTTCGCAACCGGGTCAGAGCTCCGGGTCGCGCTGACCCGCATCGCCACGCGCGCCAACGATCCAACGACATCACCGACGCCACCTGCCGGCGCGCCGGCGCGCCGTCCCACCGGGCAGACCCCGGTCGTGGCCGGTCTCGAGCCCGACGTCGTCGGTGGGTACCGGCCCGTGCAGCGCAGCGGTCGCCCGGTCGGCCCGGCCCATCGCGGCGATCGCACGCCCACCAGCACCACCAGACCGCGTCAGCAACCCAACCGAACGTTCGAACAACGACGCGGTCCGTCGTTGGTGCTTGTCGGCATTCTGCTCGCTGCTGCTCTCGTGCTCAGCGGTCTGCTGTGGGCCACGCTGCACGACAACTCGTCGAGCAACGGGTTTGCCGCGCCGCCGACCGTCGCGCCGGTCACGACCACGACGCCGCCGGTCGCAGCACCCTCATCGAAGATCGTCAAGGTCACCACATATGACCCCGAGGGTGACGATGGCCAGGAGAACGACGACCTGGTGGCGCGCTCCATCGACGGCAACCCGGCGACCGTGTGGTCGACGCTGTGCTATGGGTCCCGCACGCTCGGCGGCAAAGGTGGCGTGGGCGTGGTCGCCGACCTCGGCACTCCGGCCATCGGAACGTTCACCGTCTCGGTCGCCAGCGCCCCCTACCAGATCCAGATCCTCACCTCGGGAGGCGACGCGATCCCGGTACAGATCGCCGATTGGGGTCCACCGTTGAAGCGTGCAGTCGGTGCTAACCCGGAGAGCGTGACGGTATCGATCAGCAAACCGACCCGCTACGTGCTCGTGCTGTTCAAACAACTGGCCAAGACCCCGGAGTGCACGAAGAACCCGTACCGCGGCGACATCTCCGAGATGAACTTCGTCGCCAACTGACGGCCTTCGCAGCGGTAGTGTCGCCGCCATCGCAACACAGCTCGCCGACCACGAGCTGGTGACTGCAGCCCAGGGGGGAGACCGTGGGGCACTCGACCAGCTGCTCCGCCGTCACTACGACCGCGTGCACGCGGTGTGCCGGCGCATCACCGGTCACGAGGCCGACGCCGCGGACGCCGCCCAAGACGCGATGATCGCGATGGTGCGCAACCTCGACCGCTTCGATGGTCGTTCGTCGTTCGGGACCTGGGCCTACCGCATCGCCACCAACGCCAGCCTCGACGAGCTGCGTCGTCGCAAGCGGCGCGCCATTCCGACCTCCGGCGACGACGACGGGGAACATCACCATGAGGAGATCGCCGATCCCGACAGCGGTCAGCGCATCGATGCGATCGGTGACCATCTGGCCATCGATGCCGCCCTTCGACTGCTCAGCGACGACTACCGTCTCCCGGTCGTGCTCCGCGATGTCGCTGACCTCGACTACGCCGAGATTGCAGCCGTGCTCGACATACCCGTGGGCACCGTGAAGAGCAGGATCGCCCGAGGCCGGGCCGCGCTGGCCCAGGCGTTGTCGCCCCACGCGAGGAACCAAACCGCCGACCCCGAACGTCCAAGTAGAGCACCATGAGCAACCAAGACCTGCCCCAGAGCGCCGAGTCGGCCAGCGCCTACCTCGACGGCGAGCTCGCTGCGACCGAACGCGCCGCGGCGGCAGCCGATCCCGAGGTCATGACCACCGTCGAATCGTTCGCTCGGGTACGTGCCGCGTTGAGTGACATCGAACCGGTGGCCGACACCACGAAGGTTGCAGCACTTGCTGCGGCACTGGCCGAGTTCGATGCATTACAAGCCCGTGAGTCTCCGACCGCAATGCCCGCCGTGGCGGCCACCGTCATCTCGATGCAATCACGCAGGCTCCGCGCCTACCGGGTGCTCACGGGCGTCGCCGCCGCCGCTGTCGTGGTGGTGGCGATCGCGGCGCTGGGCTCCACGCGGGGCGAGGACACCAAGTCCTCATCGTCGGCCACGCAGCCGCCCAGCGCCGCGGCCGAAGCACTTCCCCAGCTGAAGGTTGCAGCCGACACAGCGGCACCTGCGGCGACGACCGCAGCAGCGGCCGGCGCCGGCGGCGACGCGTCCCCGCAGAACTCCGAGGCGACCGTCCCGGCGATCGACACCAAAGCCGCGCTGCAGCAGTTCGCGGCGACCGTCGAGTCTGGCTCCCTCGCAGCAGCCGTATCGCCGGCGCCGGCCGGCACCGCTGCACCGCCAGCCGACCAAGCACCCGTGTCGGGAAGCGGGTTCTCGCAGCTTGCGTGCATCAGCTCCGACCAGGTCGTGCTCGGTGAGATCTTCTTCCAGGGCACCCCGGCATATGCAGTGCGCAACACATCGACGGGCGCGGTGCAGGCCTTGGATGCCACCGATTGTCATGTGCTCGCCGAGGTACCGGCTCCCTGACGGTGGCCACCGTTCGGCTCCATGCCGACCGGCAGTAGGCTGGGTGCATGCCGGGTAACCCTCTCACCGATCCCAACTGGGCCGCAGATCTCGCCGACACCATCGACCGCTACGTCGGCAAAGTTCGCACCACCGTCACCGAGCGGGCGGTCCTCGCAGTGCGTGCCGTGGTGTTCGGTATCGTCATCGCGATCGCCGCCCCGGTCACGTTTGCACTCCTGTTGATCCTGGGCACGAAGCTGATGGAACGCATCGTCTCCATCGGCACGGACCCCGACTCGTCGATCTGGATCTCCTACATGATCATCGGTGGGTTGCTGGTGCTCGGCGGTTCGTTCATGATGCGCAAGCGCTTCGAACGTGACCAGGCATGAGCCACCATCACGTCGTCATCGTGGGGTCGGGGCCCGCTGGTCTCACGGCCGCGATCTACGCGGCCCGCGCCAACCTGCATCCGCTGGTGATCGAAGGCGAGCCCTCGAGCACGTCCGATCAACCGGGCGGCCAGCTGATGCTGACCACCGATGTCGAGAACTTTCCTGGCTTCCCCGACGGCATCATGGGTCCGGAACTGATGACGAAGTTCCGCGAGCAGGCGATGCGATTCGGTGCCGAGTTCCTCACGGAGAAGGTCACGGCGGTCGATTTCAGCGAGCGCCCGTTCAAGCTCAGCGTTCACAACCGCCACCTCACCGCAGATGCCGTGATCGTGTCGACCGGTGCCCAGAGCCTGATGCTCGGCCTCGAGGCCGAATCGAGACTGTTGGGGTACGGCCTGTCGACATGCGCGACCTGCGACGGGTTCTTCTTCCGCGGTCAGGAGATCGCCGTGGCCGGCGGCGGCGACAGCGCCATTGAAGAAGCGACGTTCCTGACCAAGTTCGCGTCGAAGGTGACCCTGATCCATCGGCGCGACACGCTGCGAGCATCGAAGATCATGCAGGAGCGGGCGTTCAGCAACCCGAAGATCCAGATCATGTGGAACACCGTGGTCGAGGACTTGGTCGGCGACACCAAGTTGGAGGGCGCCGTGGTCCGTGATGTGGTGACCGACAAGGTCTCGACACTGCCGGTCACCGGGTTGTTCGTCGCCATCGGTCATCGGCCCAACACCGACCTGTTCAAAGGCGTGCTCGACATGGAGGACAACGGCTACCTGATCACCAAGGCCGGGTCGTCGTACACCAATGTTCCCGGCGTCTTCGCCTGCGGCGACGTGCAGGATCACACCTATCGACAAGCCATCACTGCGGCCGGTTCGGGCTGTATGGCAGCGATCGATTGCGAGCGGTGGCTCGAGAACGTCGGCAGAAGCTGACACCGATCGCCCGATGACCGCGGTGCCGATCGTCACGACGGGCCCGGGAATGCATGTCGCGGCGGTGTCGTTCAGTACGGATAGCATCACGATTCCAATCGAAAGGACCCGCCATGCCCGCTGGCATCGTCACCCTCACCACCTCCACGTTCGACGAGACCGTCGCTGCGGCCGACAAGCCGGTCATCGTCGACTTCTGGGCCGAGTGGTGTGGCCCGTGCAAGATGATTGCCCCGATCCTGGGCGAGATAGCCGCTGAGCAGGGCGATCACCTGACCATCGCCAAACTGAACGTCGACGAGAATCCGGAAATCGCCATGCGATTCAACGTGATGAGCATCCCCACCTTGTTGATCTTCAACGGCGGTGAGGTGCGCAAGCGTCTCGTGGGCGCCAAGGGCAAGGGTCAGTTGCTTCAGGAGCTCGACGAATTTCTGCCTACTTCCCGCTGACACCCGGTCAGCGCGGCGAGGCCATTCGCGATCTACAGCGCCGCCTCGGTGCCGCCGGGTTTCCACCCGCCGCCGGCGCCGAGGCGGCGGCTTTTTGCCCTGCCACTGAAGATGCCGTCCGCGCCTTCCAGACCGGGCGTGGCCTGCGATGTGACGGCCGTTGCGACGAGCAGACCTGGACCGCCCTGGTCGAGGCCAGCTGGAAGCTCGGCGATCGGTTGTTGTTCCTGACATCGCCAAACCTCCGCGGCGACGACGTTGCCGATTTGCAGTCACGCCTGGGTCGTTTGGGCTTCGACTGCGGTCGGGTCGACGGCATTCTCGGACCGAGCACGGCCCGAGCGCTGGAGGAGTTCCAGTCGAACTGCGGCACGTCGGCCGACGGCGTGTGTGGGTCCGACACCGTGCGGACCCTGACGATCATGAGCTCGCAAACAGGCGCTGGGCCCGGGATAGCGGCCGTTCGCGAGCGCGAGCGCCTGCGCGCCGGGCTCGGGTCGGTCGCCCAGTGCCGAATCGTCGTCGGCCAGTACGGAGGCCTCAGCGCCCTGACCCGCACGCTCTCTCGTGAGTTGCGCCTCCGTGGCGCCACGGTCATGTCGCTCGACGAGCCCGACGCGGTGGCCCAGGCGACCGCCGCCAACCACTTCGCCGCCGACGTGTACCTCGGTTTCGAGAGTCATACCGAACCGGCCGCGCGCGTGCAGTTCTACCGGGTTCCGACGTTCGAATCGGCTGGTGGGCGATCGTTGGCCGAGTTGATCGCGCACCGTCTTGGTCACCTTGATGGTTTGCTTCCAGAAGTGCACGGCATGCGTCTGCCGATGCTCCGCGAAACCCGGATGCCGGCTGTTCACTGTGTCTTCGGACCCGTGCGACTCGCCATCGATGCTGGTCCCGGGATCGCGACGGCAATCATCGATGCAGTCGAGCAGTGGGTATCACGATCTACTTGAGAGTTTATCCACAACATTGTCCACTAGGTGTGTGCAACCCTCAACTTGACACTCCGATGACAATTCGCCCATAGAGTAGCAAATCCGCCACTCTACGTGGTATTCAGGCGATGGAGTCCGGTGGGTTGGTCATCACGTGATAGATCCGTTCGAGATCCTCGAGATCGGCGAATTCGATCACCACGCGGCCCCGCTTGGCGCCCATCGAGACCCCAACCCGGGTCTGCAGCTGTTCCGCCAACAGCTCCTCGAGCTCCAACAGTCCCGGTGCGCGCAACCGGGTCGCTGGTGTCAGCCCAGCGCCGTCCTGCTGGCGGACCGGTAGACGAGTCACCGTCGACGAGGTCTCCCCTCGTTCGCGCACCACTTCTTCCAGCATGCGCACCGACCAGTTTTCGGCAGCGGCCTGACGGGCGAGCTGCTCTTGCAGGTTGCGGTCGGGTGTGCCGAGCAGTGCTCGAGCGTGACCCGCGGACAGGCGACCATCGGCCAGCAGGTGCTGAATGCCGGGCGGCAGCGACATCAGGCGCAGCGTGTTGGTGACGGCCGAGCGGCTCTTGCCGACCCGGCTGGCGACCTGCTCGTGGGTCAGGTTGAAGTCCTCGATCAATTGCTGATAGGCCGCGGCTTCTTCCAGGGGAGTCAGATCCTGTCGATGCAGGTTCTCCACCAGTGCCCGCTCGACCAACCCCAGGTCGTTGGTGTTGCGCACGATTGCCGGGATGACCGCCAAGCCGGCACGCCGCGCCGCCCTCCACCGCCGCTCCCCTGCGACCAGTTCGAATGCGCTGTCACCGATGGGTCGGACCAGCACCGGCTGCAGCACACCGATCTCGCGGATCGATGCGGCGAGTTCGGCCAGTGATTCCTCGTCGAAATGCACACGAGGCTGATGTTGATTGGGGATGATGCTGTCGATGGGCAAATCGACCAGACGGGGAGCATCACCTTCGATGTTGCCGGCCTCTGATGGAATCAGAGCGCCGAGCCCCTTACCCAGACCGCCGAGTCGAGCCATGACTGACCTCCTTTGCCACACTGCGATACGCCGAGGCGCCGCGAGACGTTGAGTCGAATGTGATGATCGGCTGCCCGAACGACGGTGCCTCCGACAGTCGCACGGTGCGCGGTACCACAGTCCGACATACCTTGTCGCCGAAGTGCTCACGCACCTCCTTGACCACCTGGTCGGCCAACTTCGTGCGAGCGTCGTACATCACGCAGACGATCGTGGTGACCTCCAACGTCGGATTGAGGTTGCGCTTCACCAAGTCGACATTGCGCAGCAACTGGCCCAGTCCCTCCAGTGCGTAGTACTCGCATTGGATCGGCACCAGTACCTCATCGGCGGCATTGAGACCATTCACCGTCAACAGTCCGAGTGACGGCGGGCAGTCGATCAACACGAAGTCGTAGTCATCGAGCACAGCATGGATGGCCTTGCGCAATCGATTCTCTCGACTGAAGGCGGGCACCAGTTCGATCTCGGCACCGGCAAGGTCGAGGCTGGCCGGGGCGACGAAGAGGTTCTTCACCGACGACGGCTCGATGCAGTTCTCCAACGGGATCTCGTGCATGATCACGTGGTACATGGAGGTTTCGATCCCACGGTTCTCGATGCCGAGCCCCGTCGAGGCGTTGCCTTGCGGATCGAGATCGATGATCAAGGTTCGAAAGCCGAGCTCGGCAAGGCACGCTCCAAGGTTGATGGTGGTCGTGGTCTTGCCGACGCCACCCTTTTGGTTGGCGACGGCGATCACCCGGGGCAGCGGGCGGCCCTCGGCAGATTCAGTTGCGGTCATCGAGGAAGGACTCCTGTTCGCGCGGTCTACGTCGGATCGACGGCACCGCATGGTATCGGACGGTGGTGAGCGGTGGGGGGATGCCACTCGCTCAGAATGTTTCACGTGGAACCTTCGCAGCCGGTCGCGACGCGGCTGACGATGTTTCACGTGAAACGTAACGGGGAGGCTATGACCGCCTCAATCTACGGATGCCCTGGTCAACACCCTCGTCGGTCAGCGACGGATGCCGAGCGAGTACCTCGGTCCACTGATCGGAGCGATCAGTGGGGGGCTCGCTGATCAGGGCAAGACCACCAGGGCTCAGCAGTCGTTCAACGAATCGAGTCGTCGTGGCGATGTCGCCAAAGCTTCGTGACGTCGCCATATCGAAAGCATTGGGGGAGTCCTCGCACACCGCAGCGACGTCCGCATCAAGCACGGTGCAGCGCTCCCCCATCGCCAGCGAGATGACCGCCCGACGCAGCAGATCGGCACGCGTGGCCCGGCGTTCGACCATCGTCATGGTGACGTCGTCGCGACGCCAGGCGATGACCAACGCCGGCAGCCCACCGCCGGAGCCGAGGTCGACGATCGACTGCGGTCCCGCCGGGACGAGCCCGACGAACCGATCGGCGTGCCGCACGGCGTCGACCAGTGATCGCTCGCCGATCGCGCCACGCGCCTGGATCACCGCAAGAGCAGCCAGGAGACGAGCGTCGTCAGTCATTGGCCGGCGTGATGACCACACGCCGGTACGGATCGTCGCCTTCGGAGCGAGTCCCAATTCCTTCGACTTCGCTGAGCGCATCGTGGACGATCTTTCGATCTGCCGATGACATCGGCTCCAGCACGCGGGCGACGCCGGACTGCTTGACCTCGTCGGCCATCTGCAGCGCAAAGCGATCGAGTGCTTCCTTGCGGCGCTGCCGGTAACCACCGATGTCGATGCGCAGGCGTGTGTCGTGATCACCCAGACGGCGTTGCGACGCAACCCGAGCCAGATCTTGCACGGCCTGCAGCGTCGTGCCACGAGGGCCGACCAACAGACCGAGGTTCTCGCCATGCACGCGGACCTCGAGATCGTCACCATCTTCGATCAACTCGGTCGTGCCGGTGAGCGCGAAGGCTGTGACCAGCTCATCGATGAACTTGCGAGCCTCGTCGCCAACCTGTCGGGCATTCACGTCTTGTTGCTCCTTCGTCAGTTGCGGGGTGGGCTCATCGGTGTCGCGAGCTGGCTTCGGCTCCCGTTGCGCCGATCTGGCGGCCGGCTTGGCCGCTGCCGGCTTGGCCGCTGCCGGCTTGGCCGCTGCCGGCTTGGCGGCGACCGGCGCCTTCGGCTTGGCGGTCCGGGGGGCAGCGTCGCCACCTTCGGTCTTGCGTGGCCGACGATCGCGGCGCTCGACCTTCTGGCGGGCCTGCGCCGGGCGGACCCTGGCGCGTACCCGAGCCTCGCCACGCAGTCGACCGAACAGACCCGGCTTGGGTTCGGCCAAAATCTCGAACTCCGCATCATCAGCGGCAACACCGAGACGATCCAGCGCCAGATCCTTGGCCTCTTCGAGCGTGCGGGCGGTGAATTCGACCCATTCCATGGTGGTCCTTACTTCTTCTTGGGACGAGCGCTGTTGGGTCGCACCACTTTGCCGGTTGAAGCCGGGCGGGTACTGCTCTTCGACGTCGTCGGACGGTTCTTCGGGGGAGTCACACGCTTGCTGACCGTGGGTGACTTGCTGCCGGCATCTCTGGCCGGGGCCTGCTTGGCCTCGGAAAGTTGCCGCTTGGCCTGGGCGAACATCCCGCCTCCGCCGCCATCTTTCTTGGCGATCTCACGGGCCCGCTCACCGGCAGCTTGCGCCTGGCGGCCGAGCGAGTGCTCACCTTTGTAGAAACGATGGGTGATGTAGTACTGCAGGCCGATGCGGAAGATGGCCTGGGCCATGTAGTAGATCACCAGGCCGGTGAGGTAGAAGACCAAGAAGATGGCGAACACGACGGGGAGGTACTGCATCAGCTTGGCTTGGGTCTCCGACATGTTCGGCGCCACCTGGGCCCGTGCCGCCACCATCTTTTGCTGCACGTAGTACAACACGCCGAGCACCACCACGATCAGGGCGTAGACCAGGCCCTTGCCGAACGACTGAGAGATGACCTGCGACGGCCGCGTTGCCAGGTCGAGCCCCCAGGCCAGCATCTCGTGCTTGCCCAGAAGATCCTTGTACAGCCGTGAACTGGTCGAGATGTACTGCGGGGTGAAGCCAGTGACCTCGCCGCCATGGCTCAAGCCGCGCAGCACCCGGTACATGATGATGAACACCGGCATCTGCAACAGCAAAGGGAAGCACGAGGCCATCGGGTTGACCTTGTGCTGCTGGTACAGCTTCATCATCTCTTCGTTGAGCTTCTGACGATCACCGCGGTGTTCCTGCTGCAGCTTGCGCATCTCCGGCTGCAACTTCTGCATCTCCAACATGCCCTTGGTGCTCTTCAGCACCAGGGGAGCGGTGATGATCATGATCACCAGAGCGATCATCGAGATGGCGATGATGTAGTTGTGGGTGAAGCTGTAGAACCAGGCCAGCAGGGCCGCGGGTGGTTCGAATAAGCCGGCGATCATGGGGTCATCTCTTTCCTTCGGGTACAGGGTCGTACCCGGACGGGCCGAATGGTCGGCAACGAACGAAGCGGCGCAACGTCAGCCACAGGCCTCGGGCGGTGCCGTGCACCTCGAGGGCCTCGAGGGCGTATGACGAACACGATGGGGTGAATCGGCAGGGCGACGGACGGCCCTCGACCGCCCGTTGATAGCCAATGACCAGGGCATTCAGGCGACGACGGAGGCGAGAAGGCGCTGAACGTCGAACACCAGTTCGTCTCTGGATCGTTGTGCGGCGGCGGGCTGGGCGCCGATCAGGTACCAACCGGGCGGCAACGATGTGGCGTCCAGCAGTGCCCGAATCTGGCGTCGCAGTCGATTGCGTACGACGGCGGGTCCGATGGCGCGACCGAGCGCATAGGCCACCCTCGGTGGAGTTGCAACGGGATCGGGGAGATACGTACACCACAGGACTCCGGCCCGGGTTCGCCGGCCCTCGCGGGCCAGGCGCGTGAACGCGCCGCGTTCCCGGATACGCCAGATCAAGCCGACAGGCTGTGCCGGCCCTTGGCGCGACGTGCCTTCAACACGGCACGTCCGGCGCGGGTGCTCATCCGGTGGCGGAAGCCGTGCTTCTTGGCGCGGCGACGATTGTTCGGTTGGTAGGTGCGCTTCACGCAACCCTCCTCGGCTCTCACGCATGGCGAGCAGCACTTTCGATGGCAAGTGAGAATCTGGAAAGGAACGCCGCAACTTCTCGGCTAACCCGGCCAAACGGACAGGCTAGGGCGAGAGACGGTCGCATAGCAACCGGGACCACGGTGTTCGCGGCCGCGGGGACTGCGCCCCTGGTCAGGGCCGGGCCGTGGAGGCGCCCTTGCTGCGCCTGCTAGCGTGCCCTCCTCCTCCCACAGATTTGAATTGTCCACATGATGTGGACAATTGTGTGGACAACGACCGAAGTCATGAACGGAGGTGCAGGTGAGCGACCATGATCAGTTGTGGACAGCGGTGGCCCAGCTGCTGCGTGCTCAGGTGTCCGAAGCGGTCTGGTTCTCGACCTTCCAAGATGTGACTGCGCTCGACAGTGATCCGTCGATGCTGCGCGTAGGCGCGCCCAATGGGCACACCCGCGACCGCATCTTGTCGCGCTACCTGCCATTGGTGCGCGATGCGTTGGAGGAGATCGGCGCAGCCAACCGCCAGTTCGTCGTCGAAGTACAAGTTGCCGACGCTGCCGAGCAGGAGTTCGTCGAGCAACTCCCCGACACGGCGGCCGAGCAGACCAACACCAGTGGTCGCAGTGGTTCGGCGATGCCGAGCTCCACCGGCGGCATGAACCCTCGCTACACGTTCGAGGCATTCGTGAAGGGTGCGTCGAACCAGTTCGCGCTCGCCGCCGCACTGCGCGTCGCCGAAACTCCCGGCCGCTCGTACAACCCGCTGTTCATCTACGGCTCGGCCGGTCTGGGCAAGACCCACCTCCTGCATGCCATCGGCCACTACGTCCACAGTCACTACCAACACGACATCGTCCGCTACGTCAGCACCGAGACCTTCCTCAACGAATACGTCGACGGCATCCGCACCAACACCATCGCCAACTTCAAGCGTCGCTACCGCGACATCGACGTGTTGCTGATCGACGACATCCAGTTCATGGAGGGCAAAGAGGGGTTGCAGGAAGAGTTCTTCCACACCTTCAACTCGTTGCACGGCGCCAACAAACAGATCGTGATCTCGAGCGACCGCATGCCCGACGCCATCCCTACGCTGGAGGAACGCCTTCGTGGCCGGTTCAAGTGGGGCCTGATCACCGATATCCAGCCGCCCGACCTCGAGACGCGATTGGCCATCTTGCGCAACAAGGCCGAGCGCGACCACAGCCCTGTGCCGTCCGAGACGCTCGAGCTCATCGCCTCACGGATCACCACCAACATCCGTGAGCTCGAAGGCGCACTGATCAGGGTCACTGCGTACGCCAGCCTCAACCACGTCCCCATCAGCACCCACCTTGCCGAACAGTTGCTCACCGATCTGATGAGCGACACATACGTCAAGCCGCGCACCGACGACGAACTCCTCAGTGAGATGGCTGTCATCCTCGGCCACAGTGTCGAGGCGCTGCGCGGCAAGAGTCGCCAACGACCACTGGTCACCGCTCGGCAGATGGCGATGTACGTGTTCCGCGAGCTCACCGATCTCAGCTATCCGGCCATCGCCCGACTCTTCGGTGGTCGCGATCACACCACGGTGATCCACGCAGTCGACAAGATCCAGCGCCTCATGAAAGAACGCAAGCAGGTCTACGACCAAGTGACCGATCTCGTCCAGCGCTTGAAGAAGGCGTAGCTGTGGGCGTCATGTGGACGAAGAACCACAATGCGGGGACAACACCATCACTGTCCACCGAACCACATTTGTGTCATTTCTGGCCTGTGTACGGCGGGGGATACGCCTGGGGACGCCGTTCTGACCCCTACGCTGGCCGATCGACGACTTATGCACAGTCCACAGCCCTTATTACTGCTATTACCTTTATACATCACCTCATTGTGAGAAAGGCCTCCCTGTGAAGTTCCGATGCGAACGCGAAGCTCTCGCCGAAGCGCTCTCTACTGCAGGTCGCGCCGCGACCGGTCGCACCGGGGCGCTCCCTGTGCTGTCAGGGCTCCGCCTCGAACTCGTCGGCGACCGGTTGAGCATCACCGGCACCGATCTCGATCTGACGATCCAACTGACACTCGCAGTCGGCGGCGACGGTGATGGCGGTGTGGTCTTGCCGGCTCGGCTTGCTGCCGACATCGTCCGCTCGATGGGCGCCGGCAAGGTCGAGGTGTCTGTCGACGGTGATGAGGTCAACATCAGCGGTGGGCGCTCGCAGTTCAGCGTGCGGCCGTTGTCGTTCGACGACTACCCGAAGTTGGCGACACCGACCACGTCGTCGGTCACCTTGCCGGCCGCGGCCGTGGGCGAGGCCCTGCGCCAGGTCGTGCGCGCCGCCAGCACGGACGAAGCCCGCCCGATCCTGACCGGTGTGTTGTTGACCGCCGAGAACGGCGGCTTACGCATGGTGGCCACCGACTCGTACCGCCTGGCCGTGCGTGACCTCGCCGACCATCAGGTGCTGGGGGCCGACCAGAAGGTGCTGGTACCCGGGCGCGCTCTCAACGAGTTGCAGCGGTTGGTTGGTGGTGGCGAAGAACTGACCATGCGCCTCGGTGATCGTGATGCCACCTTCGAAGTCGGTGAGACGCGATTGTCGACCCGCTTGATCGAAGGTGAGTTCCCCAACTACCGCCAGCTGATCCCTGCCAGTCATCCGAACACGCTCACGGTCGAGCGCGAGCCGCTGCTCGAGGCGATTCGACGCGTCAAGATCCTTGCCAAGGACGCAACACCGGTGCGTCTGCAGATGGGCGGCGACACCTTGCGACTGACGGCGATCACCCAAGACGTCGGCAACGCCTCTGAGGAGCTCGACGCCACGTATGAGGGCACCGAACTGACCGTGGCGTTCAACCCCGAATACTTCGCGTCGGGTGTCGAGGCCTGCTCGTCGGATTCGATCACGCTGTCGACACTCGACTCGTTGAAGCCGGCGGTCATCCGTGGCGTTGGCAACGACGACTACCTGTATCTGTTGATGCCCGTTCGCGTGCCGTAAGCGACGTGATCGTTTCGCGGCTCGAGCTCGTCGACTTTCGCAACTACGCGAATGCTGCGTTCGATTTCGAGCCGGGCACGACGGCGGTCGTCGGGCTGAATGGGCAAGGCAAGACCAATCTCGCCGAGGCGATGGCGTATCTCGCCACGCTCGACAGCTTTCGCGGTGCGCCAGTCGAGGCGTTGATCCGTGTGGGTGCTGACAGTGCGGTCGTGCGCGCCACGGTCGTGCATGATGACGGCCGCGAGGTCCTGGTCGAGCTCGAACTGAGTCGCAACGGTCGCAACCGGGTGCTGGTCAATCGCCAGAAGCTCGGCCGGGCGCGTGACCTGCTCGGCGTCATGCGCGTCACGGTGTTCTCTCCCGACGATCTGGCGGTGGTGAAGGAGGGTCCGGCCGGCCGGCGGCGGTTCCTCGATGACGTGTTGGTTGCCCTGGCGCTGAAGTACGACGCTGCCCGCTTGGAGTTGGACCGAATCGTCAAGCAACGCAACATGCTGTTGAAGCAACTCGGTGGTCGACTGGGCGACGAGGCCGCGCTGACGCTCGACGTATGGGACTCGAAGATGGCCGAGGTCGGCGATCAGTTCGGTCATGCCCGGGCGGTGCTGGTCGCCAGGCTGACGCCCCTGGTCAGCGAGGCATACGAGCAACTGGCCGACCGGATGACAAGCATCGAACTGCGCTACGAGCCGGCATGGCGACAACGCGGCCTCGGCGCGGCGCTGGCCGAAGCGCGAGCAGACGACGTGCGCCGCGGCGTGTCAAGCGTCGGCCCACATCGCGACGACGTGGAACTGTTCATCAACGGCATGCCAGCACGCACTCACTCATCGCAAGGTGAGCAGCGCACCCTGGCGCTGGCCCTGCGTCTCGGTGCACACCGATTGGTCACCGACAAGGCCGGCAGCGCACCGGTGCTGGTGCTCGACGATGTGCTCAGCGAGCTCGACCCGGGCCGGTGCGAGGCGCTGTTGCGTCACCTGCCACCCGGGCAGGTCGTGCTGACGACCGCAGGGGTGTTGCCCGAAGCTGCGCATCCCGACGCGGTTGTGCGCATCGAAGCTGGCATGGTGATGTCGTGAGTCGCGACCCGGTCCCCTTCGGTGAGAGCCTGAACCGGGTGGTTCGATCGTTGCGCAATGACGACGCGACGATGTCGGCGTCGGGTCCCCCAGACGCCCAGATGGCCAGCAGGATGGGCGGGGTCTTCGGTCGCTGGTCGGAGGCGGTCGGCGATGCTGTTGCGGCACACGTGAAGCCGGTGAAGCTCGACGGCACGAAGCTGATCGTCGAAGTCGATGACCCGGCGTGGGCAACGCAACTGCGGTTCTTGGAGACCACGATGAAACAGCGTTTGCTGGAGGTTGCCGGGGCCACCATCGACACGATCGAGGCCCGCGTCCGACGGTACTAGCAGGACGAGTTTTCGGGAACGATTTTGCCCCGCCGACATGGCCCGATTGCCGCCTTTGTGTCACACCCTTCCGGTAGGATGGTCGCTGATCGCGACAACAGCTGAGGCGCAGGAAGCAGTTCGTACGTCGCCAATAAAACCGCAGGTCAAGCATGCTTTTCTTGCCGATAGATTGAGGTGCGCGTGTCGTTCGACACTAACAAGCCAACGGCCGACTACGGGGCAAAAGACATCCAGGTTTTGGAAGGTCTCGACCCCGTCAGAAAACGGCCAGGAATGTACATCGGGTCCACCGGTCTAGCGGGCCTCCACCACCTGATTTGGGAAGTCGTCGACAACGCTGTCGATGAGGCGATGGCGGGCTTTTGCACGCGCATCGCGGTCACGTTGCTGCCCGATGGTGGGTGTCGTGTCGACGACAACGGTCGCGGTGTTCCGGTCGATCCGTACCCGTCGGGTCCGCACAAGGGCAAGAGTGCCGCTGAGGTCGTGCTCACCGTGCTGCACGCCGGCGGCAAGTTCGGCGGCGCCGGGTACAAGGTGTCCGGCGGGTTGCATGGTGTTGGCGTCAGCGTGGTCAATGCGCTCAGCGAGCGGCTGATCATCGAGGTCGACAAGGGTGGCAAGCGTTACCACCAGGAGTACGCCAAGGGCGGCAAGCCGCAGGGCAAGCTTGCCATGGTCGGCGACACGCCGCCGCGTGGTCCACTGGCGCGCAAGAACGGCACGTCGGTCTCGTTCTGGCCGGACCCCACGGTGTTCCTCGCCGAGGGGACCGAGTTCGTGGCGCGCACGGTTCTCGAACGTTTGCAGACGATGGCGTTCCTCAACAAGGGCCTCGAGATCAACTTCCGCGACGAGCGGCCTGATCGCCAGTTCGAGCAGACGTTCCAGTACAAGGGCGGCATCGTCGACTTCGTCAAGCACCTCAACACGTCGAAAGAGGCGCTGTTCTCCAAGGTCGCCCACTTCGAGGATGAAGACGACACCGACAGCCAGACACTCGACATCGCCATCCAGTGGAACACGGGGTACTACGAAGGCATCCACGGATACGCCAACGGCATCTCGACCATCGAGGGCGGTATGCACGTCGAGGGCTTCAAGACTGCGCTGACCAGCGTGGTCAACAAGTACGCCCGGGCCAAGAACCTGCTCAAGGAGAAAGACGAGAACCTGCTCGGCGAAGACATTCGCGAGGGCATCACGGCGATCGTCTCGGTGAAGCTGCGCGATCCGCAGTTCGAAGGCCAGACCAAGGCCAAGTTGGGCAACGTGCCCATGCGCTCGTTCGTGCAGAAGGCCACCAACGAACGCCTCGCCGAATGGCTGGAGGAGAATCCGCCCGAAGCCAACCGTCTGGTGAAGAAGGCCCAAGCCGCGGCGCAGGCCCGACTGGCCGCCAAGAACGCTCGCAACGCCATTCGCCGCAAGACCGCGCTGACCGGCGCCGGCATGCCCGACAAGTTGAAGGATTGCAGCAGCGGCAACCCCGACGAGAGCGAACTGTTCATCGTCGAGGGTGACTCGGCCGGCGGCTCGGCACTGAACGCCCGCGACCCGCGCACGCAAGCACTGCTGCCGATCCGCGGCAAGATCCTCAACGTCGAGCGCGCTCGGCTCGACAAGATGTTGAAGAACAACGAGGTGCAGAGCTTGATCACGGCGATCGGCGGCGGTGTCGGTGAAGAGTTCGATGCCGGCAAGGCTCGGTATCACAAGGTGATCCTGCTGGCCGACGCCGATGTCGACGGCAGCCACATCCGCACGCTGCTGCTCACGTTCTTCTACCGCCAGATGCGCCCGCTGGTCGAGGCCGGGTACGTGTACATCGCCCAGCCGCCACTGTTCTCGACGGTCGTCGGCAAGGAAAAGATCTACCTGAAAGACGACCGCGCCAAGGCCGTGTGGCTCGAGGCTCACCCCAATCACAAGAAGGACTTCTCGCGATTGAAGGGTCTTGGCGAGATGGACTGGGAAGAGCTCAAGCCAACGACGATGGACGCCGCGACGCGTACGTTGCTGCAGGTCGAGGTCGAAGAGGCCGCTCTGGCCGACGAGATGATGAGCGTGTTGATGGGTGACGACGTCGAATCACGCAAGAACTTCATCGTCACCAATGCACGCGACGTGCGGAACCTGGATTTCTAAATGAGCGACACCCCGAATCCCCCCACCAACGGCG
This sequence comes from Ilumatobacteraceae bacterium, assembly GCA_031427935.1. Classification (GTDB taxonomy): domain Bacteria; phylum Actinomycetota; class Acidimicrobiia; order Acidimicrobiales; family Ilumatobacteraceae; genus JAENVT01. The sequence continues at coordinate 23,326 of JANPOJ010000523.1, forward strand.
ACGCCGGCGACACCAACGACGATCCATCGCTCTCGGTGCAACCGGTCGCGCTGCAAGACGAGATGGAGCGCAGCTTCCTCGACTACGCCATGTCGGTCATCATGTCGCGGGCATTGCCCGATGTGCGCGACGGCTTGAAGCCGGTCCACCGGCGAATCATCTGGGACATGGAGGAGCAGGGTTTCCGCCCCGATCGTCCCTTCGTCAAGTCCGCTCGTGTCACCGGCGACACGATGGCCAGATACCACCCTCACGGCGACAGTGCGATCTACGACTCGTTGGTGCGTATGGCCCAACCGTTCTCGCTGCGCCACCCGTTGATCGATTTCCACGGCAACTACGGCAGCCCCGACTTCGGCCCGGCCGCGGCGCGCTACTGCGTCACCGGCGATACTCGGGTCCGGATGGCCAACGGTTCCAGCGTGGCGATCGCCGATTTGGTCGATTCCCCCGACGACTCCGAGCGGGACGTCGATTTCGGCGTGCTTGACCGCGATGGCAAGCCCGTTCGTGCAAGCAAGGCATTCAACTCCGGGGTGCATCCAACGAAGCGAATCACGACCAGCGCCGGCTTCAGCCTGCGCGGAAGCCACAACCATCCGGTGCTGTGCCTTGTGCCGGTGGCCGGCGTGCCGATGTTTCAGTGGCTGCAACTTGACGAAATCGTGCCGGGCACCGTGGTGTGCATCGCCCGCAACGCGTGGATGAACGTCGTGCCGACAGCGCGCGAATCGATGCTCGGTGTGCTGTGCGGTGCGTGGGTCAGCGAAGGTTGGGCGTCTGACACTCGCGCCGGATTCAACAACACGGATCAGTCGTTCTTCGACGATGTCGTATACGCCTACGACGCCCTCGTCGGAGGCCGTCGCTACGTGTCCACCCGACACACTCGCGTTGATCGAAAGCAGATCTTCGAACTCGACGTTCAGAATCTGACCGAATTCCACAGTGGACCGTTGGCTGAGTTGGTCGGTTCCAGAGCAGCCGACAAATTCATCCCCGACGTCGTCTGGCGCGGTGGCTGGGGCGTCAAACGGGCTTTCCTCATGGCGTGCTTCGAGGGCGACGGTGGCCCGAGGGTGGCCGACGATGGATTCAGCATCCACTACACCACATATAGCGAGCGTCTCGCTTGTGAGCTGCAAGAGATGCTGAGCGAATTTGGGGTCATCGCCTCACACAAGCGGTATACGCGAGCTAGCGGCAAGATCGAGCATCGGCTGATCATCTCCGGGCTTCGCAATGTTCGTGCGTTCGCCGAACGCGTCGGGTTCCTTGCAACGAAGCAGGCCAAGCTGCAAGAGCTCATCACTCGCTCCCCCTTGCGGCCCCATCGCTTGAGTGGCGACCATGTGCCGTACGTCGCTGAGTTCGTCCGTTCCGAGGTGGCCTTCGACACGCGTGGCTCGGGTCGCAAATGGCTCACACAGCACAACTTTGATC
>JANPOJ010000524.1:0-3198 GCA_031427935.1 Ilumatobacteraceae bacterium
CCTCCTTCAACCAGACCGTGGTCGAGTCACCGACGGCGGCAGCCAATGCATCGTCGACGAGCCTACGGATGGGCGTGGTGACGATCAGGTCGCCGAGGCGAGCTCGGTTGTTGCGAATGGCCTCGACAGACGGGGCCGCGAACAGAGACGTCACGCGGGTTCGAGCACCACGACCGGGATGAGCCGCGTGGTCTTGGCCTCGTACTCGGCGAACCCGGGGTAGAGCTCCTTCTGAGTCGACCAGAGTCGTTCGCGGGTGTCGCCCTCGGCGACCTTGGCGACCACGTTGACCGTCGCCTCACCGACCTCGACCGATGCTCGTGGGTTGGCGATCAGGTTGTGGTACCAGTCGGGGCTCGTCGGGGCGCCGGCCTTCGATGCAAACACCGCGTAGTTGTCGCCGTCGGCCAGGTACATGATCGGGTTGACCCGGGCCTGGCCGGACTTCGCACCGGTGGAATGCAGCAGCAGCAAGGGCGCACCCTCGAACTGCCCTCCGACCTTCCCGCCATTGGCCCGGAACTCTTCGATGATCCCCTTGTTCCAATCGTTGACGCCACTCACGACGACTCCTCTCCGTACCAGGTCAGGCTAACGACTCAGCACGCCGTCGGGACCACGCTCAGCGATGCCGGCGAATGCGCCGACGGGAGGCCCAACCGGGCACCGATCAGTGCGCCGATCTCCGATGCCGGCAGCGGAGTCGCGTAGAAGAAGCCCTGCGCACACTCGCAGCCGGTCGCCGTGACCTCGTCACACTGGCGTTGCGTCTCGACGCCTTCGGCGACGACGGCAAGACCGAGGATGTGTGCCAGGTTCATGATCGCCACGACGATCGCCCGATTCGTCGGATCGTGCCCGATGTTGGCAACGAACCCTCGATCGATCTTAACGATGTCGAGCGACAGGCGGGCGAGATAGCTCAACGACGAGTAGCCCGACCCGACGTCGTCCAACGCGAGACGCACGCCGAGTTGCCTGAGGTCGCCGAGCACCAGCAACGTGCGCGATGTGCCGGGGTGCTGACGCATCCACATGCCATGGTCACGGCAGCTTCGTTCCAGCACCCACGCGCCGAGCTCATCGATCAACTCGCTGCGCTCTGCCAGCGCGACGATCACCTGTGGGGTGATCGCACCCCGGAAGGTGAACACCGCTGCGAGCCCGGCGGACACCGCTGCCGGGGCGAACCTCGGATACCGATGATCGCTACTCAGGTCGGCCACGCTGACTGCGATGCCCGACTCGTACGCCGAGATGCACGGCCCTTCGCCGATCTCGGTCTGCAGGCGTTCGAACCGCAGTGCAGAGTCATCCGACGCCGCAACGTGCAGAGGAGCCATACCTGCCGAGATCAGCGTCACGCCGGCCGACGTCACCGGCATCACCTCGACGATTCGTTCGACCAGGTGGTCGAGAATGCCCTGGACGGGAAAGTCCGTGATCAGCGTGCGCGCAAACTCACTCAGGACTCTCGAGAGCTTTTGATCGTTGACCACGGTCACCATCCAGCATCTGGCGCGGGTTCCCGCGCTTTGATTTGGAGGGAGACGTCTACGACATCTGGTGGCTAGCTTTCTCGGGCACGTACCGGCCGCGCCTGCAGATCACCGCCGTGAATTGTCAAGATATTCAGTCGTTTGCGAGCAAGTGAATCAAGCTCGATGTGTCCCAACGCGTGCCGCCACGGGCGATCACCTGGGCATAGAACTGGTCGATCAACGCCGTCGTCGGCAACCGCGCCCCGCTGCGCTTGGCCTCGTCGAGCACGATCGCCAGATCCTTGCGCATCCACTCGACGGCGAACCCGAAGTCGAACTCGCCGCGAGCCATCGTGCGACCTCGGTTTTCCATCTGCCAACTCTGTGCTGCGCCGAAGCGGATGACGTCGATGACCTGATCGGGATCGAGGCCGGCCTTCTGGGCGAAGTTGATGCCTTCGGCCAGGCCCTGCACGATTCCGGCGATGCAGATCTGGTTGACCATCTTGGTCAGTTGCCCTGCTCCGGCGCTCCCCATCAGCGAGCACGCTTTGGCGTATGCGCCCATCACCGGCTTCGACAACTCGTAGAACGCTTCGTCGTCGCTGCCGCACATGATCGTCAACTGCCCGTTCTCGGCGCCCGCCTGGCCCCCCGACACCGGGGCATCGACGAAGCCCACGCCGAACTCGGCGGCGGCTTCGGCCAACTCCTTGGCGACCTCGGCCGAAGCGGTGGTGTGGTCGACCAGCACCGCACCTGCCTCCGCACCCGACAGCACGCCATCGGGCCCGTAGACGACCTCGCGCACATCGTTGTCGTTGCCGACGCACATCATCACGAACTCGGCACCCTCGGCCGCCTCGTGCGGCGTCGGCGCGGCACGGTTCCCGTACAACGCAACCCAGGCCAGCGACTTCTCGGGCGTGCGGTTGTAGACGGTGACCTGGTGGCCGGCGGCGGCGAGGTGGCGGGCCATCGGCGCGCCCATCACGCCGAGCCCGATGAAGGCGACAGAACTCATCGACCCAGTCTTGCCGGTCACGAGATCACGAGCGTTCACCCCTGCCCGGCGTCGACCATGATGGACCTGATGATCGATCATCTCGTCTACGCCTCGAACGATCTGCCGAGCGCGTCGGCAGCCGTCGAGGAACTGCTGGGGTTCACGCCGACACCCGGTGGGCACCACGTCGGCAAGGGCACGTACAACGAACTGCTCTCGCTCGGCGGGGCCACCTATCTGGAGGTGATCGGGCCCGATCCGCAGCAGGCTGCGCCCGAGGGGCCGCGGCCGTTCGGGATCGACGGGGTGACCGGGCCGGCACTCGTCGCCTGGTGTGTGCGCCCACGTCGACCGCTGATACAGATCATCACCGAGGCCCGCGCCATCGGCGTCGAGCTCGGCGATGTGTCGGCGATGTCACGCCGGCGGCCTGACGATGTGTTGTTGGAGTGGGAGTTGACCCTTCCTCAACTCGATGGGCCATTCGGCCTAGCGTTGCCGTTCATGATCGATTGGGGCGAATCGGCGCACCCGACCGACTCGCTGGCTGCCGCGGTCGACTTGGTCGAGCTGACGGTCGCTCATCCGCGACCCGACGCGTTGCGGGCCGCGCTCGACATCATCGGCGTCGGCACCATCGTCGTCGTCGCCGAGGGTCCTCCAGCACTGCGGGCCACGATCGCATCGCCGTGCGGCGAGATCAGCCTGACA
>JANPOJ010000525.1:0-2597 GCA_031427935.1 Ilumatobacteraceae bacterium
CATCGGCATCATCCCGGCGACACCGCTATCGCCGACCTGAAACTCGGTGTAGTCGGTGCCGGCCATCGGTAGCAGGTGGGCGTTCCAGCCGAACACTGCCCCGTAGAACTCGACCGACCGCTGTGGATCGCGCGTGGTCAACTCGTTCCAACACCACGTGTTGGGATCATGGGCGAGACCGGCACCGGCGTGCGTCCTCGCCTGCCAGATCGAGAAGATCGCGCCCGCCGGGTCAGCGGCGACGGCCATCCGGCCGACGTCCAACACCTCGAACGGCTCGACCATGACGGTCCCGCCGTCTTCTTTGATCGCAGCGGCCGTCTCGTCGGCGTCAGCCACGCTGATGTACGTCGTCCAGAACGGCGGCATGTCGTGATTCATCTGCGGCCCGAGCCCGGCGACCGGCTTACCGTCGAGCAGGCACATCCGATACCCGCCCGCCTCGGGCGGACCCTCCTCAATGGTCCAGCCGAACAAGCCCGAGTAGAACCGGCTGGCGTCTGTGGGGTCGGGCGTTCCGAGATCGACCCATGAAGGCGTACCCGGCGCGTACTTCGTGATCTCGGGCATGTGGTGCTCCTGTCGCTCGGTGAGGACATCAACGTATGACGCCGCATGCGGCGACGTCAACGGCACCGCCTACTGTTCGAGACAATCGCTGCGGCGGAACCGACGCTGACGACCAGGCAGCTGAATCGAGCGGTGCTCGCCCGGCAACTGCTGCTGACCAACGCTGACCTCGACATCCCGACCGGGCTCGAGCGCACCGGCGGCTTGCAAACCCAGTACGCGCCGTCGGGCTCCATCGGGTTGTGGAGCCGGCTGGCCGAGTTCGAGAGCGATGCCCTCACCGGAGCGCTCGACGACCGCTCTGTCGTGCAGGCGACGCTGATGCGCTGCACGATCCACATGGTTTCGGCGGCTGACTTCTGGCCGATCTGCGCGGCCATAAGGGCCAGCCGGCGCGAGTGGTGGTTGCGCATCGCCAAGTCGCGCAAGCCCTCAGAAGTCGACCACGATCGGCTCGCCGAGGTGTTGCGCGAGGCGTTGGCAGACGGGCCGCGACGGAGCAGCGAAGTGATTGCGACGATGCAACGGGCTGGGTTCGACAAGCCGTACTGGGAGGGCGCTGGGCTGTGGGTCGACATGGTCCGGGTTCCCCCGTCGGGAACGTGGGCGCGCCGCCGTGCCGATCTGTACGGCCTTGCCGAGCAATGGATCCCTCGCGTCGAGGTCGACGAGACCGACGGGCTGCGGCTGTTGCTGACCCGCTACCTCCAGGCGTTCGGTCCGGCCGCGCTGGCCGACGCGGCCACCTGGTCGGGTGTACCGCGCACCCGCCTCGAACCGATCGTGGCGACCATGGAACTGGCGACGCACCGCGACGAGACGGGACGGCGCTGCCCGAGCCGTTTTGACGGCGTTCTACCGCGACTGACCGCGGCGGACGATCAGGTCGGCGACCAGCCCGGTCCAGCCGGTTTGGTGCGATGCGCCGATACCGCGACCGGTGTCGCCGTGGAAGTACTCGTGGAATGGGATCATCCGGTTCCAGACCGGGTCGGTTTGGAACTTCTCGTCGGTGCCGAAGACGGGTCGGCGACCGTTGGCGTCGGGGACGAAGATGTCGATCAGCCGTTTGCCGAGCTCGTCGGCGACCTGGCCGAGCGTCAACTGCGAGCCCGACCCGGTGGGGTACTCGACCGCGAAGTCGTCGCCGAAGAACCGGGCGAAACGGCGGATCGCCTCGATCACGATGTAGTTCACCGGGAACCACACCGGACCGCGCCAGTTGGAGTTACCGCCGAACAACCCGGTGGTCGACTCGCCCGGCGAGTACTCGACGGTGTACGTCATGCCCCCGAGGTCGACCGAGAAGGGGTGCTCGCTGTGTGCGGCAGAGAGGGCCCGCACGCCGTGCGGGGAGAGGAACTCGCTCTCGTCGAGCAGCCAGCGCAGCACGCGCCGCAAGCGGTCGGGCGACACGATCGAAAGCAGCCGTCCCTCGCCGCCATCGCGTTCGTGCATGTGGAACAGGTCGCTGTAGTCAGGGCGGTTCTCCATGAACCAGTCGGTGCGCGCCGTGAACTCTGGCAGCTTGTCGAGTGTCTCGCGACCGAGCGTCGTGGTGGCGGCCAGCGGCAACAGGCCGACCATCGATCGCAGCTTCAACGGGATCCGCTCGCCCGTCGACGTCGCCAACACGTCGTAGTAGAAGCCGTCCTCCTCGTCCCATAGACCACGGCTGTACATCGCCTCGGCGATCAGCGCGAAGTGCTCGAAGAACTTCGTGGCCAGGTCTTCGTACGTCCGATCATGGCGGGCGAGCGTCAGCGACATCTCCAACAGGTCGAGGCAGTACATCGCCATCCACGACGTGCCGTCGGATTGCTCGAGCGTGCCATCGATCGGCAGCGGTGCGGAGCGATCGATCGGGCCGATGTTGTCGAGCCCGAGGAAGCCACCGGCGAACACGTTGTTGCCGTCGGCGTCCTTGCGGTTGACCCACCACGTGAAGTTGAGCAGCAGCTTGTGCAGCATGCGCTCGAGGAACTCGTAGTCGTTGCCGCCGTCGATCTCGAAGACCCGCAGCGCAG
>JANPOJ010000526.1:0-3974 GCA_031427935.1 Ilumatobacteraceae bacterium
GATGCCGAAGCCGGAGTTCTGCCCCTCGACGAGGTGTCACATGGCGTCCGGTCTGACGGCGTGCCTGTTGCTGAAAGACGAGACTCGCTCGTCAGCGCAGCCTCCACTTCCACGAGCACGTGTGGAAGCGGCAATGGGGTAACGGTTCAATTCGAAATGGGACCGATCGCGGAGTACGTCCCCGACACTGAAATTGGAGCGCGTCTCCTCGTCACCGGGGAGCCACGGTGGGGTGGACATCCTCTCGACGATCCTGTCGCGTGGAGTTGCGGTTTCACCCAACCATGGACAGCGGATGCGGCAGAGTCGTGGGCGAACGCGCTCGGGGCCTAGCGGCACCACTGCCCGCGTGCTGGACAGCCCTTGGGATCGAGCACTCGGAGCATTGGTGTCAGCCGGGGATCTGCTGGATGGCGTAGATCCGGCCATCGGGTGCGCGCACCCACAACCATGCGAACTCGCCGAGTCCGGGGTCACCAAACGCCTCCGCCGCCCACACCGGCTCGCTCACCATCTCGAGCCCCGCTGCCTGCACCCTGCCAATCGCCTCTCGGATGTCTTCGACCACGAACGCGACGACGAAGCCCGTGCCATCTGGAATCATCCGTGTATCAGAGTGCTCCGACGAGTACACCTCCACGAAGTCGCGTGATGTGTCGGCAGGCGTTGGAACGTCACCGTCTCACTCTCTCCGGCGGCTTCGAGCCCGAGCACGTCACGGAAGAACCCGGTCATCGCCTCCGGATGGGTCGTCCGCACCCCGAGGTAGCCGATTCTCAAGACTCGCACGGCGGCACCCTGGCCAGCCCAGATCCTCCGATCGGCAAATTGTGGCGGTTGAACCGGCGTGTCACCTCGAAGGCTGACGGTCGCTGACACCGAACTACGGATGGATGTGGTGCAGGGTCGTGAAGCGCGAGCGGAAGGCCGTGGTCGCGGCAGCCACAGCCGATGCCTCGCCGCCAAGCGCCTGCACGATCAGGTCGGCGAGCTCGGGCATATCGCCCGGCGTCATGCCCCATCGCACGATCTCGGGCGTGCCGAGGCGCAACCCCGACCACTCGTCGCCGCCGGGCAGGCCGATGGCGCAGGCCAGGATGTTTGCGTCGCGCAACGTCAGTGCAGCCTGGTGCCCGCCATTCCAACGGGTTGCATCGACGGCGAACTGATGCGAGGTCGTGTAACCCTGCTCGGTGGAGAACACCGGCATGCCTGCAGCCGCGAGCGCTTCGGCCAGTGCAGCGGCCGTGGCTGTCATTGCATGAGCGTACTCAGGGCCGCCGTCCAGCCAATCGAGCAGCGTGATCGCCAGCGACGCGGTCTTGCCGGCGTCGAAGTTGGCGGTCAGGCCCGGATAGGCGATCGCATCGACGCGCTCGGCAAGGTCGGCACGGTTGGTGAGCAGCAGCCCCACCCGCCGGGCCGCCCAGGCTCTTGTATGTGCTCAGCGTCATCAGGTCAGCGCCGAGATCCAACGGGCTGGGCCAGACCTTGCCGGCAAACATGCCGCACGCGTGGGCCGCGTCGAACAACACCGCGGCGCCGACACCGTCGGCGATCTCGCGAACCTCGGCAACCGGGTGTGGCAGCAGGTTCAGGCTGGCGCCCATCGTGATCAGCTTGGGGCGCACGCGCCCGACCAGTTCGGCAAGACCGTCGAGGTCGATGGTGAACCGTCGGGCGTCGATGGGGCACTCGTGGATGTCAAGGCCGTACAACCCAGCAGCTCCGGCCGGGCGATGAGTGATGTGGCCGCCGATGGTCGCCGGTGGAACGATGATCGCGTCGCCGGGTCGGCACGTCGCCATGAACGCATACAGGTTCGCCAGTGCACCGGAACCGACGCGGATCTCGGCGAACTGTGCATCGAACACGCGGCACGCAAGGTCGGCAGCGATCACCTCGATCTCCTCGATCGCCTCCAGCCCCATCTCGTACTTCTCGCCGGCGTAGCCGAGTGACGGTCGCGAGCCGAGCCCCGCCGACAGCGCGGCCTCGGCCCGGGGGTTCATCACGTTGGTCGCCGGATTGAGGTTGACGCACTCCACCTCGTGGATCTGGCGGTTGCGATCGATGAGGGTCTCGACGAGGGTTGCCGTCTGCTCGCCGGTGAGCTCTGCGATCGCATCGCGGATCGTCGACTCGCGGCGCATCGGCGCGACGGGCAGCCATCGGCGAGTCCGGTCCGGGTCGGCCGTTTCGGCAACATCGGGATGCGTTGTCATTGTCCGATCGTTGCACGACCGCGCCGCGAGCGAGTAGTGCTGTCCACCCAACCGGGTCATTGCACCCTTGACCACGAGAGCCACTTCCGTCAGCATCAGGCCATGAAGCGTCGCTCCGATGAACTCAGCCTCGTCGGCAGACTCGCGCTGATGTTCCTTGGACTCAGCCTCGCCAGTACTTGGGACCCCGCGTCTCCCGTTGCGTGCCTCGTTGCGCTGGTTGGTTATGCAATCTTCCTTGGCGGGCTCGGAGTGCTCGAGCTGGCGCTCGCCCTGTGGTATCAAGCTCAGCGCCATCGCAACTCGTTGAGGTAGTTCGAGCCGCGAGCCCACCTACGATCTGATGGTGATCGCCATCGAGCCAGCCAATGCCGACGACATCGATCGGCTGGTGGAGTTGGAGACCAAGCTGTTCGGCGAGGACGCAGCGCAGCACGGCACGTTCGTCGACGTGACGTGGCCCGAGCGCGAAGGCCACGCAGACTTCACGCGGCTCGTGGCCAGCCCGGCCTCCGTTGTGCTCGTGGCACGCGAAGACGATGACATCGTGGGACACCTCGTCGGCTACATCAGCGATCGGACGCCGACGCGTCGACCCGTCACCTACGCGGTGCTGAGGAGCATCTACGTCGAAGCCGATCATCGGTACCACGGCGTCGGTCGACTGCTGACCGAGCGGTTCGTGTCGTGGGCCCGCGAACAGGGCTGTGTAGAGGCACACGTCGACAGCTACGTGGCCAACGAAGCAGCCCAACGGTTCTACGAACGCAGCGGTTTCGCCGGAAGAAGCGTGTCACGCGTGCTGCCGCTGTGAGACAGGCCGACGTTCAGCCGGCGTCCTTGGCGAGCGTGTAGGTGACCAATGCGTTGGCGTGGCCGGCCCCATCACGCGTTCGGTGCTCCGCGGGCCCGCAACATCAATCGGTTCGTCAGCTCACGATCAGTCGCCACCGGCCCACTCAGCTCCACCCGAGCGTGGCACCGAGGTCGGCGATGGCTTGCAATGCGCTGGTCACCTTGATCGTGATCATGCCCATCGCCGCCGCCGGCTTGAGATTGATGCCGAGGTCGTCGAGGAAGACGCACTCATCGGGGCGCACGCCGAGCATCTCGCAGGCGATCTCGTAGAACCTGGGTTCGGGTTTGCGGACGCCCACCCTGCTGCTCTCGACGATCACGTCGAACCGGTCCATGATCGCGGCAACTGCTACTGAGCGTGCGTCATCGCCAACGCGCTCGCCGTCGCCGCCGAGCACGTTGTTGGTCAGGCACGCGATCTTGTACCCGGCATCCTTCACGCGATCGAGCATCGCCACCATCTCCGGGCGAATCTCGCCGGCCAAGAGCGACAGCACGTCGGCGCCGCGCACCCGGTGGCCGAGTGCCGACGATTCGTCGGCGAACAGAACGTCGAACTGATCTGCGGTGATCTCGTCACGTTCCAACAGTGCCCACGCGTTGCTGTGAGGGTTCGTCGTGTTGACGCCGCGGATGAAGTCGATCGGCAGGCCGTGCTCGGCCTCGTAGCGGCGGAACGCGTCGAACGGACTCGACAGGATCACGCCTCCAAAGTCCCACAGCACCGCCTTGGTCATGGGCAGCATCGTAGGCAGCCACCCTCCGGCGTGGTTGACTGACCTAGTTATGCCTCGCCACGTCGTCGTCGACGGGTCCAACCTTGCTACCGAGGGTCGACCCCTGCCCAGTCTCAAACAACTCAATGAAGCGGTGCTCGCCTACATGGCCGAG
>JANPOJ010000527.1:0-9432 GCA_031427935.1 Ilumatobacteraceae bacterium
CGACGCGGTCGTCGTCGGCGAACGGCCCGGCCGTGGTCGCGGCGGCGACCTGCAGTGCTAGTACCACGTGATGGGCGTCCTCGACGGTCAGCGCGCACCCGACCTCGGCCGTGGTCAGTCGCATCGAGTCAGTGATGACCGGAACCTTGCCAGCATTGGGTGCCAGTAGGCAACCGACGGAGCAAACACCAGGTCACGGTGGCATCGGTCACGGTCGAGCTCTCAGCAGGGTGCTAGTCCCATGGTGCAGTGGGCACTGGCAGCAAATCGCGGTGTGATGGTGTCAACGAAAGCAAGGAGCCCCCCATGAAGAAGTCACTCATCTGGACAACTGCAGGAATTGCCGCCGTCGGATTCGGTGTGCCCGCCTACGCCGCGATCTCGTCGCCCCACGAGGTCAAGCAAATCGCCCCGACCCCCGTCGTGACCGTGCCGACGACCGACGACAGCGCCACCGTCACGTCGCTCGACGACAGCAAGGTGACCGTGGTCAGCACCCCCGCCACGCTCCCGACGATCAGCCTCACGGTCAACTCCACCTCGAACAGCGTCGAAGACGTCAGCGGCAACTGCGACGAAGCCGAACACGCCAACGATGCAGCATGCGCCGGCACCGCAACGTCGGTTGACGACGATGCCACGTCGAACAGCGTCGAAGACGTCAGCGGCAACTGCGACGAAGCGGAGCATGCCAACGATGCAGTGTGCGTCGGTGGCGGCACGCCCGTCGACAACAGCACCCACACGAGCGTCGACGACAATCCCCACACCAGCGTCGACGACAGCTCCGGCCACGGTGGCAGCGGTGGCGCCGATGACTCCAGCCATGGCGGCCAAGACGGCTGAGCACAGTCGGCTGAGCACCAGCGCTCGATCTCGAGCAGCGAATCGGTGACGACTATGGTCGGCGTCGATTCGCTGCTTCTTGCGTTTTGGGCCTCGGAGGTACGAAGCCGAGTCCGGCGGATGAACCGAAGGGACTGACATGGCAATACAGGTTGCAAACGGACCGGTTTCATGGGGTGTCGATTTGCCCGACAAGCCGGGCGCGCCTCCGTGGGATGAGGTCTTCGACGAGATCAGCCAAGCCGGGTACCAGCTCTGCGAGCTCGGTCCGATGGGGTACCTCCCCGACGACAACGAACGCGTCCGCGCCGAGCTCGGCGCTCGGGGATTGGGCGTCGCTGGTTCGTACATCTTCGAGCCGATGCACGATCGGAGCCGTCACGACGACATCAACGCGATAACCGAGATCGCCTGTGCGCGCATCGCCGCGCTGGGCGGCAAGTTCCTCGTCGTCATCGACATGGTCAGCCACGAGCGCGGCGCGACGGCTGGTCGCGGCGGGGTCGCCCAGCGATTGGAAGGCCAAGGCTACGAAGACCTGTTGTCGGGGATCCGCCAGGCGTGCGGAATTGCGATCAAGCACGGGCTCACCCCGGTGCTTCACCAGCATTCCGGCAGCTACATCGAGTTCGAGGACGAGGTCGAGCGGATGCTGGCGGACACGGTGAACGACGGCCTGCAACTCTGCATCGACACCGGGCACTTCATCTACGCGGGCATCGATCCGGTGCGGTTCCTTGCCGAGCACCGCGACCGCACGTCGTACTTCCACTTCAAAGACATCGACCCCGAGGTGCATCACAAGGTTCTCAGCGATGGGGTCGCCTTCTTCGATGCCATCTCACTCGGCGTCTTCTGCCCCGTCGGTCAAGGCATGGTCGACTTCGCCGCACTCGCCACCGAGATCGAGACGTTCGATGGCCCGGGCACCATCGAGCAGGACCGCGATTTTCGCGCGACCACGACGGCGCTGGAGGATGCGAAGGCCAGCCTCGACTTCTTACGCGGCATCGGGATCGCCCGCTGATCTGTCGCTACAACGCGCGCCGGGTCACCGCGACGCTCGACCCGCTGGCCGCGGCAGCAATCACGGCGTCGGTCACCTCGGCGACGCGCAAGCCGTCGACAAAGGTCGGGCCCGAGAGCACCTTGCCCGCAGCCAGGTTGCGCAACGTGTTGCGGGCCGCGATCGTGAACGCGTCGGTGTAGCCGAGGCCCTGTGCAGCAACGGTGTGGATGCCGTCCGCGCCCGGGTGCGCCGGACCGACCAGGATCGTGCGGAAGCCTTGCCGATCCTCGGGGTCGGTGCCGTCGAAGAAGTGCAGTTCGTTCGAACGCTGCCACGAGAACGCGACCGAGCCACGCGAGCCGATCACCTCGAACCCGAGATCACATTTGTGCCCGGTGCCCGCCCACGAGGCGAGGATCGTGCCGCTGGCACCGCTGTCGAAGTCGGCCAAGATCTCCGTCTGATCGTCGACGGTGACATCGACCATGCCGCCATCGAATCCGCGTCGCTGCGCGACGAACGTCTGCATTCGTGCCGAGACCCGTGAGATCGGACCAGCCAGGTACTGCAACAGGTCGATGCAGTGAGAGCCGACATCGCCGAGGGCCCCGGAGCCTGCTCGGACCTTGTCGAACCTCCAGCTCATCGGAACATCGGGGTTGCTGTTGTAGTCGAGCAGGAACTGAGCCCTCGCCGTGCGCACGGGGCCGAGAGCACCCTCGTCGATCAGCTTGCGGGCCATGGCGACCGCCGGCCATTGCCGGTACACGAACCCGACCTGGGTTACGCGATCGCAGTCGCGCGCGGCCTCGCACAGCCGAAACGAGCTGTCGCCGTCGAGTGCCAACGGCTTCTCGCACAACACGTGCTTCCCGCGCGCCAGTGCATCCAGCGCGATGTCGACGTGGTTGTCGTTCGGCGTACAGATGTCGACGACATCGATCTCGTCGGAGGCCGTGACCTCCTCCCAGCTGGGCACCGCTCGGCCCCAGCCCCAATCACGGACCGCACGATCGGCCAGCCCGGGATCGAAGTCGGTGACCATCACCGTGTCGACGCCCGGGACCTCGGATCCGAACAGCATCGCCGCATTGCGGTACGCGATGCTGTGGATCTTGCCCATGAAACCGGCACCGATCAGGCCGATACGTACCGCCGTCATCACGTCCTCCCTCATCGTCGACCGCGCAGTCTAGGCAGCGCTCTCTTTGCGCGAAGATCAGTGCCCATGGAACTTCGCGAGCTGTTGACCGACCTCTTCGAACGAGTCGCCGAGCACATCGATGAGGCCGTCAGTGGCCTCGATGTCGAGGCCCTCCACACCGCGCCAGAACCCGGATCCAACCCGATCACGTGGTTGGTCTGGCACCTGACCCGAGTACAGGACCACCACGTCGCCGAGATCATCGGCGAGGAGCAGATCTGGATGTCGGGGAACTGGGCGCCGCGCTTCGGCGTCGAACCCGACCCCGACAACACCGGCTACGGACACTCGTGGGATGACGTTCTGACGATTCGCGTGGAGAGCGCCGCGGTGTTGATCGAGTACTACGAGGCAGTTGCGGCCAAGACACGCGAGCTGCTCGAGCGCACCACCCCGACCGACCTCGACCGCGTCGTCGACAAGCGCTGGAACCCGCCGGTGACGCTCGGGGTCCGCCTGGTCAGCATCGTCGACGACGACATCCAGCACGCCGCGCAGGCCACCTACGTTCGAGGCCTGCTCGACCGCCGCTGAGTTCGGCGGCGAGGAACTGGGCAGCCCCAGAACCGTACGTAGCGTTCCGGGGCTGCCCGATTCGACCGAAGCTGTCGGTTGACCGCTGCGTTGACCCGGCCGCGGCGAAGGGCCGGCGCAACCTCTCGGATGCACCGGCCCTTCGCTCACGTTGCAGGATCAGACGAGCTCGTACTCCGGCTCGTCGATCAGGGCAAACGGGTGCGCTGCGCCAGACGCCATCGCCGGGACCAGGGCCGGCGATGGGGCCGGGGTCAGCACGTGCGAACCCTCGACATCGACATGCGGCAGCAGGCGGTCGAGCCAACCCGGCAGCCACCAGTTGGCATCGCCCATCAGCGCCATGGTTGCCGGCACCAGGATCATCCTGACCACGGTGGCGTCGACCAACACGGCGACGGTCAAGCCGACGGCGAACATCTTGATCTCGACATCCGGGATCAGCAAGAAGGAGGCGAACACGCTGATCATGATCAGTGCGGCCGAGGTGATCACCCGTGCCGTCGCCGCCAGGCCGGCCACCACGCTGGTGTGGCTGTTGCGGGTGCGGAGGTACTCCTCGCGGACCCGGCTGAGCAGGAACACCTCGTAGTCCATCGACAGGCCGAACAGGATGGCGAACATGATCATCGGCAGGAACGGGCTGATCGGCACGGTGTGATCCACGCCGAGGGCTCCACTCCCCCAACCCCACTGGAACACGGCGACGACCACGCCGTACGCCGCACCGATCGACAGCAGGTTCATGACTGCGGCCTTCAGCGGCACCAGCACCGAACGGAAGACCACCATCAGCAGCAAGAACGACAGGCCGACGACCGCACCGATGAAGAGCGGAAGACGCGATGCCAGCCGCTCGCTGATGTCGATGAAGGCTGCGGTCTGCCCTGTGACGAACGCGTGTGAGTGCGTTCCACTGAGTGCTGGGGGCAACACGTCGTCGCGCAGCGAGTGGACCAGTGTTTCGGTCTTGGCGTCTTGCGGCGACGTGACGGGGTAGGCGGTGATCACGGCGGTGTCGCCAGCCGGGTTGACGATCGGTGCCGTCACGAAGGCGATGCCGTCGGTGGCAGCGAGAGCGCTGCGCACCTGATCTGCCTTGGCCACGCCGTCCGTGCCGTCGACCACGATCGTCAGTGGACCGTTGAAGCCCTCGCCGAAGCCTTCGGCCAGGAGGTCGTATGCCTTGCGGTAGGTCGTGGTGGTCCCACCGGTGCCGTCGTCGGCCATGCCTGTACGCATGGACAGCACTGGGCCGGCCAGTGCAGCGAGACCGATGAAGCTGATGATCGCGTAGCGCCACGGGTGGTTGCCGACATGGTCGGCCCACCGACCCGAAACCGTCTGGCTCGACTCGACGTTCTGGGGTCGCTTGCGACCGACGTGCCACGAGTCGATCCGCCGACCAGCGAGGCCGAGGAAGGCAGGCAGCAATGTGACGGCAGCAAGCATCGCCACCGCAACGGTGACCGCCGAGGCAAGCCCCATCACGGCGATCGCCGGGATGCCGGCAATGCGCAGACCGGCGATCGCGATGACGACCGTGGTGCCGGCGAACAGCACGGCGCTCCCGGCGGTGGCGTTGGCCAGGCCGACCGACTCGACGACGGAGCGGCCCTCGTGGAGGAAGGCTCGGTGACGGGTGACGACGAAGAGGGCGTAGTCGATACCGACGCCGAGGCCGATCATCGTCGCCAACATCGGCGACACCGACGGCACCTCGGTGATGCCGGCCATGATGCCGACGATCGACAACCCGATGAAGATGCCGAACAGCGCCGTCCCGATCGGGATGCCTGCGGCGATCACTGAGCCGAAGGCCACGAGCAACACGATGACGGCGACGATCAAGCCGATGCCCTCGTTGCCTTCGGCCTGATCGGTCGTGCGCACGATGTTGCGCGACAGTTCGGCCTGCAGGCCGGCCTCCCGAGCGGTCTCGACAGCGGCCTTGGCTGCTTCGCCGTCGGTCTTCTCTGGCGGGTTGACGCTGTACCGCACGGTCGCATAGGCGATCCGTCCGTCCGCGCTCACCGACCCGGCGGTCGGGTCGAAGGGGTCGCTGACGGAGACGACGTGCGGATCGTCGGCGATCTGGCTCAACGTTTGGCCGATCGCACCACGGGCGACCGCGTCGGTGACATCGCCGTCGGGATCGGCGAACACGACTTGGCCGCTCGACCCACCCTGCGACGGGAACCGGTCGTTCAGCAGGTCGATCCCTTTTTGCGACTCGGTTCCGGGGATCTTGAAGCTGTCACTGGTGCTGCCACCGATCGAGCCCTTCAGCCCGACGACAGCAATCACCACAACGAGCCAGGCGAACAGCACTCGCCATGGGTGTACGGCCGCTGATCGGCCCCATCGATACAGAATCTTGGACATGGACACTCCTTGGATCACGTTGACAGCAGGTGAGGCAAGGATGAGATGGGGCGCTGACTAGGCGCTGACTGCACGCTGACGGCAGCGGGCGATCTCCGAGTCAGGGTCGGCGGCACCGGCCACGAATGCCGCCTCGAAACCGATGTCACCCAGGGCGGCGCGGGCTCGACACTCGGCACGATCCACGTCGAATCGCTCGGCTGCGGGCATCGGTCCTCCCAATCGGCGACGCTGGGCATCCGCTGCACCGAGCAGACGCGCCGCGGTTTCGGCGTCGCCATGCAGTGCCAGCGCGCCGGCCAACCCCTCGACGGCGTTGGCGATGGCCCTGATCGCGCCGACGGAAAGGGCGACCATCAGACCGTCGTACTGTGAGGTCAGCGCAAGCTCTGCGTCGCCCGCCAGATCAGCGCTGTAGCCGCGCGCGACCAGCAGCGACGTGAGCATCAACGGGGTCTGCGACGATCGCGGCAACGCCATCGCCACGTCGACGCACCGCATGGCCTCGGCGGGATCGTTGAGACGCCGGGCGATGTTGGCCAACCCCAGCATCGTAATGGCGTGCATCCACTGCGGGACGGCACCAGCCTCCAGTGCTCGCCGATGCATCGAGGCGGCGAGCGCCAGGTTGCCACGGAGGATCTCGAGGTTGGCCAACCGCGACCTCGTGGCGAGGCCTCGGACGGAGAAGCCGACGTCTTCGGCCAACGCCAAGCTCTCCTCGAGCATGCGGATCGCCGGGTCGTAGTCGCCGCGGATCTCGGCCAGTTCGGCAGCGTGAGCGATGCAGATGCTGTACGAGAATCGATCGCCGACGGCAGCGAACCCGTCCGCGGCCCGGCGCATCTCGGACTCCGCTTCATGCGGTTGGCCGAGCAGGCTGGTGAGCTCGCCACCAACCAGTGTCGCCATCGCGATCGACCACCGGCTGCCCGAACGCAACGCAGCCGCCTCGGTCAACGGATACACCTCCCGACAGGCCTCGATGTGACCACGGAACAGCTGGCACATCACGTACATCCCGGTGACGGTTGCTTCCGTCGCCGGGTCGTCGTACGAATCGAGGGAGGCCAATGCCCGCTCGGCGACGACTGCGGCGTTGACCGGATCCGGCCCCGTCGAAGCAAAGAAGGCGTACGAAGCCAGGGCCAACGATCGCAGCCGCGGGTCGGAGCGGCCAGTGCATGCCAACGCAGCATGCAACCACTCGACGCCGGCCGCGGTCTCGTCGATCATGAAGAAGTACCAGCCGAGCGGGGCGACCAGTTGGATCGCCGTGTCGGCATCGTCGATCGCCAGCGCGTGATCCATCGCCGTCGTGATGTTGGCCCATTCCACGCGCAGCCACTGCATCCATCGGCGTTGCTCACGACCCATCAGCCCGAGCTCGACCGGTGCGAGCAGGCCGGCGAAGTACCGGGCCTGGCGATGGCCGACCCGCTCTGCCTCGCCGGAT
Source organism: Ilumatobacteraceae bacterium (assembly GCA_031427935.1). Lineage (GTDB taxonomy): Bacteria > Actinomycetota > Acidimicrobiia > Acidimicrobiales > Ilumatobacteraceae > JAENVT01. The sequence continues at coordinate 7,435 of JANPOJ010000527.1, forward strand.
GCGATCAACTGCTCGGTTGCATAGTCGGCCAGCGTTTGCAGCATGCGATAGCGAACTCCCGTTGCCGTGTGGTCGGCGATGACGAGCGACTTGTCGACGAGGCGGGCCACCAGGGTGTCGACATCGCGAATGCCGATTCGATCGTCACCCATGGCATCGATGGGATCCGAACACACCGTCTCGATGGCCTCCAGCGTCGCCCCACCGCTGAATGCGGCGAGCCGGCGGAACAGCGATCGCTCCGGTTCGTCGAGCAGGTCGTGGCTCCAGTCGACCAGGTTGCGCAGCGTTTGCTGGCGCAGTTCGGCCGAGCGAGGCCCGACCGACAGCAGGGCAAAGCGGTCGTCGATGCGGTCGACGAGGTCGTGCAGGCTCATCGATCTCAGTCGCGCTGCGGCCAGTTCGATCGCCAAGGGCAGGCCATCGAGGCGATCGAGGAGGCGGCTCGCCGATGCCTGCGATTCGGCAGCGGTGTCGAGGCCGACACCGGCGGACCCAGCGCGGGCGGCGAGCAACTCGACCGACTCCTCGGCGGTCAGCGGGGGGATTGCCCACACCTGCTCGCCGGCGACCGCGAGTGGCTCGCGACTGGTCGCCAGGATGGTCACACCCTCGCACAGCAGCAGCAGCGTCGAGGCAAAGGTCGACGCCTCGGCGACCACGTGCTCGCAGTTGTCAAGCAACAGCACGATGTCGTCGTCACCGAGGGCATCGATCACCCGTTGCATGTCGGTCTCGGAGCCCGTCGTCGCCCGGAGGTCGGCGTCGCCGGCTCCGAGAACTGCCGCGACCACGCCAACCACGTCGCCGCCACGCGGGAGTGCGGCCAGCTCGATCAACACCACCCGACGCCGCCCCGACTTCGCGCCCACCCGCCGGCCGACTTCGATCGCCAGCGACGTCTTCCCCGCACCGCCGGGTCCGACGATCGTGACCAGTCGATCTCGGCCGACGAACTCGACGAGCGCGTCGATGTGAGCCGTGCGGCCGATGAACGATGACAGTCGTCCCGGGAGTTGCGACGGTCGCTGTGGTTGATCGGGCTGCCGCCGCGGCTTGCTGAACACCCCGCTCGACGATGGCCCGAGCGTCGGATCCTGCTGCAGGATCCTCGACTCGAGGTCGCGCAACTCGGGACCGGGCTCCAGGCCGAGCTCGTCGGCGAGGATCGTGCGCACCTGCTGGAACGCACGGAGCGCATCGGCCTGCCGATCCTGGCGGTAGAGAGCGATCATCAGGAGTGCCCACCAGCGCTCGACCAACGGCTCGGCGACGACGAGCGATTCGAGCTCCGCCGCGGCGACATCGATCAGGCCGGCGGCGATGAGGCACTCGAGGCGGATGGCGATCGCCGCGTCGCGGAGCGACATGAGTCGTGCCGCAGGCGCCTGTCCGATCGACAGATCAGCGACGTCTTCGTACGGGCGAGCCCGCCACAGCGCCAGCGCTGCATCCAGGTGCTCGACAGCGGATTCGGAACGACCCGCAGCAGCCGCCTCGCGGCCCGCCGTCACGAGCCGCTCGAAACGATGGGCGTCGATCTCGCCAGTCCCCAGCACCAGGTTGTAGGCAGCGCCCGTCGCATCGATCGTCATGGGAGCGATCGCCTTGCGCAACTTCGAGACCAGCGCCTGGAGCGCGTTCGGTGACGGCGCGCCGTCGGGCCACAGCACATCGTTCAGCACATCGACGGGGGTCGACGCCGGAGCGTGCAAGCTCAACGTGGCGAGAGCACGACGCAGTTGCGCGCCACGAACCGGAATTGTCGTGTCGTTGTCGTCGACAACCTCCAGTGGCCCCAGCACACGCAGTTGCATCGCGTTCGCGAGGCTATGCGGTCGTTCGCCACCAGTCAGCCGCCCGGCCCCGTGACTCGCGGCACGTCAGCCGTCGGGCTGGTTGACCATTCACTTGGGTGTCATGCGGATGCCACCGTCGACGCGGATGGTCTCGGCGTTGAGGTAGCTGTTGGTGATGCACTCGATGATCACCGAGGCC
>JANPOJ010000528.1:0-1626 GCA_031427935.1 Ilumatobacteraceae bacterium
TTTCTGGAGGCAGGATGGTCACGAGTCAGCAGGTGACCGAGGAACGCCCAGAGGACCAACATTCCGGCGATCTCGCCTGCGGCCGGATTGATGCTCGCGAGAACGAACACCGCCATTGGATCGAGGGCCAGCAGCGCCACAGCGGAGTTGCGCCCGAAGCTCTTGCGAAACAGTGCGAGCGCAGCCGTGAGCACCAGGGTGCAGAGCACAATCGAGATCAACCGATAGGAGCGGGCCGAGTCGCTGGCACCGATGATGCGTACTGCTGTTCCAACTACGGCGTAGTAAGGAAGCGGGTACGTCGCAGCGGAGGACTCGTACGCCACGATGGTCGTGCTGTCGTTGGGTATGGCACAGCCAGCATTGACGTCCGCGAAGGACGCGAAGCACCACGGCTCGCCGCTGACCAAGCCCTGTGGAACCTGGAACGTGCGGATCAGTTGGCTGGTGCCGGGTGTCGTCGAACCGAGCAATTGGCCGTGGGCCGTCGCGTATGCCTTGACCGTGTGGGCCAACTCATCCGGGGCTCCATAGCGCGGCGTTGCGATAGCCCACGTAACAAGCATCACGAGCACTGAGGCGAAGACACTCGCCGGCCAACGCATCCGGCGGATCGTCAGCGAGGAGACGAACCCTCGCCGCGGTTGCCACATGCTCGTCAATATAGGCGTGGGTGTCGACGCACGAGGTGGCCGTCAGTCGCTAGCGTCTGGCCAATGTCAGGGCCGGGGATGACACTGCACCCCCGAGCGATGTTGCGGTCGGCCCCGGCGCTGTTCCTCGCGGTCGTGCTGGCGCGACTGGTCTGGTTGGCGTGGACCGCCACGCCGCGCGGCGTTGACTTCACCGATGAGGGCATCTATCTCGTCAGCTATCGCTACTACCGCAATCCAGAGATGGTCTACAACGGGGCTCCGGCGCTGTTCGGCCCGCTGTTCCAACTCGTGGGCTACTCGGTCGTCTCACTTCGCAAGATCAAGCTCGTCCTCGTTCTGCTCTGCGGTCTCGGCCTGGGTCGGGCGACGGCCGACTTCGTTCACCCGCGAAACGCCGAGGCGTCTCGGTCCGAGGCTCTTCCGATACGAGTGGCGATCGTCGTGTTCGTCACCATCGGCGGTTTCACGATGTACACCTGGTTGCCGCAATCCCCTGGCTACAACGATCTGTCGGTCCTGTGCGCGATGGCGCTGGCCGCCGTGGTTCTCCCGGCACTGACCGGTGGATCGCCGAGACGTCGATGGTGGTTGGCCGCTGCGGGCGGGATCGCCGGAATCGCGTGCATCAACAAGTGGCCGGCCGGCGTGTGCATGGTCGCTGTCGTCGCTGTGGCATTGGTGCTCGCCCATGGATGGCGGACCATCGAGCGCGATGTGCTGTGGCCGGCCGCGGGGTTCGTCCTTGGTTGCGCTGCCCTGGCCGTGATTGGCGGGCGCTTCATCGACCGCTTGACGGCGTTGCGATCAACAAGCGAACAACTCTCCAACTCATTGCCGATCTGGGACAGCTACCTGCTTCCCTATTGGCGGAACGTGGTGGACGTCTTCCGGCTGGTCGGCGCGCGGGTTTGGTTGATCCTGGCACTCGGCATTGCGTTCTTGCTCGTCGCGTCGCTGCGCAGGTCGATGG
>JANPOJ010000529.1:0-1744 GCA_031427935.1 Ilumatobacteraceae bacterium
CAGCAACGCGCTTGCCGCGAGTACCCCGACGAGCGTCACAGCCTCGATGGCTGTGTACCGGGCAAGCTGCCGGATGCGGGACCCTACGGCGGGAATGCCTCGCCGTCGGGCGACGAACGCGACGATGAGACCGGCGGCGACGAGCAGCAGTTTGACGAGCAGGATCTGGCCATAGCGGGTGCCGGTCAGGTCGGCGAGTCGGTCGAGTTGAGAGATAGCGACGGCGACGCCGATCACCAGGGTCGTGATGGCTGCGACGAGCGCAGCCTTGGCGTAGCGCGACGGGCCGGGCTCGATCGTGGGCTCGTTGGCTGTGTTGGCGCGGGTGATCAACGCCAGATGCGCGAGCGCACCGATCCATGCGCCGGCGACGAGAACGTGCGCCGCCGTCGCGGGCGTCGCCCACCATCCACTCGCCTCGGGCGCGTGCCCGCGGACGGCGACCATGACGATCGCGCCCGCCAACGGCACCAGCGCGACCACTCGCGCTCGTCGCCGTTGAACGAGCAGCAGCGCAACAGCGAGAAGCACGACCGCCACGACGTTGGCGCGATCTGCACGTGTCGTCAACGGGCCAGCCCATCGGCCAGGTTCAGTCAGTACTCCGGTGCGATGGACCGCGAGTGCGACGCTGGCCAACGCGCCAACGAGGCCGATGACGACCCCTCCCGTGACGAATCCGGCGCGAGCGGTCCTGCGCTCCGCGGTCCAGATGAATCGTTCGCTGAGCAGACCTCCGAACGCGACCGCGAGACCGCCGAGCAGCGCGAGCGCCGCGAGGGTGTCCGCCCACTCAATCCGTGTCGTGCCTGTCCGGCTGACAGTTGTTGCATCAGCGGGGACCGCGACACCGACAGCGAAGACGAACTCTCCTTCAGTGGTGTGGCCGTCGTCGGCGACTACCCGCCAGTTCACCTGGTAGACGCCGTCATCGAGTGCCGGCAGGCTGGCGCGAAGGCGAGTCCGATCGACATCGGTCCCGACAGACAGGACACCGACGCGTTGCCCATCGTTGCGGTGAACGTCGATCGTCGAGCCGGACGCGACGATTTCTGTGAAGTCCAACACGACCTCGTCCGGCGACGTTCGCAGGCGCGCCCCGGCCTCGGGTGAGGAGCGAACCAGGAAGGTGTGGGCCTGTGCGACAGGAGCGGAGATTGTGACTGCGAGCGCGACTGCGAACGAAACGAGCGCAGCGCCCTGGAGGCGGCGCGTCAGGGACGAGCCCATGTTGTGCCGTCGTCGCTGCTGAACCACACGGCCACGGCGCGCCCATCATGCACTCCCGCGTAGACGGTGCCGGTTCCGCCGGCCTCGATCAGCGTCGTGCCGGCGGGAACGTCGAGCGGCTCCCAGGTCGCCCCGTCATCGCGACTGCGTTGCGGTGTGGGGCCTCCCGACGCATAGATCGTGTTGAGACCATCCACGCGGCTCACCCACGCCGCCGGGTTCGTGCCGAGCGGCGTCCACGTGCGTCCACCGTCCCGCGATGCAGTGACGCCGCTCTGTACATCGGCCGCGATCAGATGCGAAGCATCCTCGGGATCGACCAGGATCCGTCCGAAGAACGCCTGACCGGCACTCGAGGTCACCGTCGTCCACGATTCCCCCGAGTCCGTGGAGGTCGCGACGCCGATGCCTGGGCCTGCGGCATACAGGGCCGTACCGGCAGCACCGAAGGCGTGGACGTCGCTGTCGGGAAGCCCGGCGTTGCGACGCGCGACCGTGACCCCGCCGTCGACGG
>JANPOJ010000530.1:0-6868 GCA_031427935.1 Ilumatobacteraceae bacterium
CGCACGCCGACGTCGTCGTTGACCAGCCGAATACCGGCATAGTCGAGCGCCTGCGGGTCGAGCTGCTCGGCAAAGTTCCGTTCGATCACGAAGAGGGCCATGGTTCCATCCTCTGCTTTGGTGTCGTGAACCCTCCCACCGGGCCCGGCAGGAGGTCTCACGTCGTCGTCGTGGATGACTGTAGAGACTCCGGAATCGGCTGTCATGACCACCTTTGGCCTTGCTGGACGCGTAATTTCATTGACTCCGTCAGTCGTAGGTAGTCAGATCTGACTAGTAGGAGGGGTCCGTGAAGTCCGTCGGCAGTTCGACATCGACCATCATGTGCGCCCAAGAGGCGCTCATCGGCTACCTTCGCCCTCTCTCTGACCTGGCGCAGGCCCACGGCGGTCGAGTGACCCACAGCACCGGTGACCGGGTCTTCTTCGCGTTCGACAGCGCGTCCTCCGCCGTCGCTGCTGGTGTGGAGATGCTGCAGCGGGCAGACCACTCTGTGCCAGCGTCCCAGCTGCGGATCGGGCTGGCCACGGGAGATGTCACTTGGGTCGACGGGGTCTGCAGCGGCGCGGCAGTTACCGCGAGTGCCCAGCTGTTCGAACACGCCCGCCCCGGCCAGTTGCTGGTCAACAACATCGTGCGGTGGCTGGCAGCAGCGGGCAGCTTCGTGACAGCCGGCCCGTTCGAGCATGACGGCCTTGGCGCGCCCGTTGAGGTCTTCAACGTCGAGTGGCAACCAACTCCGTTGGTGCCTGAAGACGACGGGGCGGATGACCATCTGCCGATTCCTTTGCCCGCAGCCCTCGCGACTGCAGCTCGGCAGCGCCTGGTGGGGCGCGCCGACGAGTGGGGCATCATGGCCGGAGCGTGGACGCGAGCTCAATCGGGCGGCCGCGAGGTCGTGCTGATCGGCGGCGAGGCAGGGGCAGGCAAGACCCGCCTCGCCGCGGAGTTCGCCCGGCAGTGTCACGAAGCGGGTGCGATCGTGCTGTTCGGGACGTGCGACGAGGAGCTGGCGCTGCCCTTCCAGCCGTGGGTCCACGCCCTCGACCACCTCCTCCGCTCGCTCCCGGGGTACGGGCGGACCATCAACACGGACCGCGACCTCGGGGACCTGCTGATGCTGCTGCCGCAGCTCGAACGGATGCTGCCCGGATTGCCGCGCCCGGCATCGGCCGACCCCGAGACCGAGCGCTACCTGCTGTTCTCCGCCGTCGATCGCGTTCTGGCCAATGCTGCTCAGCGTGCGCCGCTGTTGCTGCTGCTCGACGACGTGCATTGGGCCGGCCGCCAGACCCTGGAACTGCTTCGACACCTCGTGCGTTCGGGCTCGGCGGCGAGGCTGATGGTCGTTGTCACGTTTCGTGACGGTGCGGCCGACCTCACCGATGCACTGGCCGATTGCCTGGTTGATCTGCAGCGAAGTGAGTCGGTCACCCGCGTGAGGTTGGAGGGTCTCGATGCCGCCGGCGTCGAGCAGTTCGTTGCCGGGGCGCTCGATCAAGAGCTCGACAGCGACCTTCGCGTGCTTGCCGCGGCGGCAGCCGAGCGCAGCGGTGGGAACGCGTTCTTCCTGGGCGAGCTGTGGCGCCATCTGATCCATCACGGCGTGGTGGTGCGTCACGACGACCGGTGGGTCGTACGCCGCGACCTGGCCAGCGTTGGTGCACCGGATTCGGTCAAAGAGGTCGTTGCCAGCCGCATGGCCCGCCTGTCGCGACGCGCCCGGCGGCCACTGGAGGTCGCTGCCGTCGCCGGCCTGCGCGTCGAATCGCGGGTCCTTTCGCTCGCCGCCGGCATGCCGGCCGACGAGGTCGGCGTGGGTCTCGACGAGCTGGTCGACAACGGCTTCCTCGTCAGCGTGGGCGGACATCTCTTGACGTACCAGTTCGTGCATGCTCTGGTACGCGACACCGTCGAAGAAGTGCTGTCGCCGGCCATGCAGGCCAGTTTGCACCTGCGGATCGCCGAGGCGCTCGAGCAGATCTACGACGCCGATCGGCGCTCCGTCTATGCCGAGCTGGCCGGCCACTTCGGTGCAGCGGCGGCGGTCGCGGGCTCGGAGCGCGGTGTGCACTATGGCCGTCTCGCCGCCGAGCAGGCGAAGGGCACCGGGGCCTACGACGAGGCCGTTTCGCACTTCGAGGCTGTGCTGCGTCTCCTGCCCGCCGACGACATCGAGGCCACCAGGGTGCTCGTGGCTCTCGGTCAGGTGCAGATGCGCATGGGGCAGGCGTTCAAGGCGCAGCACACGCACGAGCGGGCCTTCGACGCGGCACGCCGCAACGGTTGGGCCGAGCTCGCGGCGCGAGCCGCCCTGGGGTACGAGGAGGCCGTGCACCAACCGGGCGCCCCGGGCGGACCCGCGGTCAGGATGGTGTCGGAGGCGATCGGCCTGATCGGCGAGCAACAGGTGCCCTTGCGCATCCACCTGCAGGCGTCGTTGAGTCGCAGCCTGTACCTGTCGGGTGACCAAGAGGGCGCGGTCGCAGCGGGCGATCGGGCGCTGGCGATGGCCCGGGCTGTCGGCGATCTCGAGGGGCTCGTAGCCGTACTACAGGCCGTCACAACCGTGACCACCGATACCCATCGGTTGCTCCAGGCGAGCACCGAGCTGCACGACGTGGCTACTCGGCTGGGCGACAGCTGGAGCGCGGCGTACGCAACGGGCAACATGATCCGGGCGCTGATCGAGCTCGGCCGGCTCGGTGAGGCGAACGAAGTGCTGAAGCAGCATCGGGTGCTGTCGAACCGCGGTCGATACCTGATGTTCCAGTTCATGAGCCTGGTCTACGACGCGTTGCTGGCGCTGGCCGCCGGAAGGTTCGACGAGGCCGAGCTCGCTGCCGAACAGGCCCACGCCCTCGGCGATTCGAGCGATACCCTCTTCGGCGTCGGCGTGTACGGACTGCAGATGTTCGCGATCCGACGCGAGCAGGGCCGGCTCGCCGAGGTGCTGCCGTTGATGCGCGTGCTGTCGACGCGCGACGACGATCACCCGATCTGGCGGCCCGGGCTGACGGCGCTCTATGCCGAGCTCGGCATGTTCGAGGAGTCCCGTCGCGAGCTCGATGTGCTGAGCCCCGACGAGTTCGCCGCCGTGCCTCGCGACTCGGTCTGGCCGGCGTGCCTCACCTTCCTCGCCGAGGCGTGCATCGCCTGCCGAGCGACGGAGCACGCCACCACGCTGTTACGTGAGCTCGACCGGTTCGCCGGCCGGAACCTGATGGTGGCGATGACCATCTGCTTCGGCCCGGCCGACCGGCTGCGAGGAGGGCTCGCCCATCTCCTCGGACGTGATGACGAGGCCGAGCAGCACTTCCGGGCGGCCATGGCGCTGGCCGATCGCAGTGCATCGCCGGTGTGGCGTGCGCACGTGCAGCACGATTGGTCAGTGCTCGCCGCAGCGACAGGCGACACGGCGGTGGCCAGTTCCCTCGCTCGCGAGGCGCATGTCACCGCAATGACCCTTGGGATGTCGACGCTGGCCGCTCATGCTGCGTCGTTGCTCGAGCACGCCGTTCCCGTTCCCGTGCCCGCGGCCTTGGCGACGTATGACGGGATGTCCGACCGCGAGCTCGACGTGCTGCGCTTGATCGCCGAGGGTTGCTCGAATCGGGAGATCGGCGAGCGGCTGTTCATCAGCCAGCACACTGCGGCCAATCACGTCCGCTCGATCCTGCAGAAGACCGGCTGCTCCAATCGCGCCGAGGCCGCTGCCTACGCGGTGCATCGCAAGCTCACCCCTCGTCCGAACCCGCGCTGAGTCCCGTCGCCGCCGCCCCATCGGGCGCGGTGTGAGTACCGGGAGTACCGGAATCGCGCCCGACCAGAGTGTGTGGGCGTGGTGTGAGTACCAGGAATACCGGAATCGCGCCCGACCGGCGCTGCGCCCTGTGGAGGGCGGCTACGGTCGCCGTCGATGCCTGAACGGATCGACGTCGATGTGTGCATTGTCGGTGCCGGATACGCCGAGCTGACGGCGGCGCGCCGGTTGAGCCAGGGTGGGAAATCGGTCGTCGTGCTCGAGGCGCGCAACCGGATCGGTGGTCGGACCTGGACCCAACGATTGGCGGATGGTGCGCGGATCGATCGTGGAGGCGCGTGGTTAGGCCGTGGGCACGATGCGATCTTCTCGTCGGCGGGCGAGGTCGGCGTCTCCACCTACAAGACGGGGGTCGCAGGCGCCCACCTCCTGATCGACAATGGCCGGACGCGTCGCTACACGGGGCTGAACCCCAAGATCAGCCCGCTGGCGATCATCACGATCGCGCTCGCGCAGGCCAACGTCGACCGGATGGCCAAGCACGTCCGGTCGACACCCCATGGACGGCCAAGGGCGCCAAGGAGTGGGACGATCGCTCGGTCGCGTGGTGGCTCGAACGATCTGGGATCCGCACGACGATCGCCCGCGACCTGTTCGAGATGGCGATACGAGGTGTGTTCACCGGCGACTTGAACGACGTGTCGCTGCTGCATCTGTTGCTCCTCGTTCGGGGGCATGGAAGCGTCAACACACTGTTCTCCATCGAGGGTGGGAGCCAGGAGAACATGGTCGATGGCGGGGCCGGTTCGATCGCCCAGCGCGTCGCCGACGAGCCCGGAGACGCGGTTCGCCTGAACGCCGCGGTCCGGTGAACGCGTCGCCGCCGACATCCTCGACCGAGCCTGAGTTCGGCAGCAAGGTGAGATGAAATGGGGCAGGTCGCCGCTACGTCGCCTACGTGCCAAGGTCCACTCACGCTCCAACAAGTGTCAACGGCCTTTGCGAAGGTGATCGGGACGTCTCCCGTGTTCGCCAGCAGGGATGCGGCGCCCAGATTTGCCAGTGATCTCGCGCACTCCCCAGACTCCCCAGGGAGTGTGCGATTGTGAATCGGGGAGGGCCAGCCAATTCCCCCGAGTGTGTGTCAACGAGGTAGCGCCGAACTGCCTGGTGTGGTGGACAATCGAGTCTTCGTCAGGCAATGTGGGCCAGTGCCCTCCTTGTCTTCGCGACGTCTCAGGGCGAAGTGACCTCGCTTCGAGCGAGTGATGGCGTTCGGCGGTCGTTCCTCATTTCGACATTGGGCTCGTGCTGGTGGCGTTGTGCAGGACATCGCCCAGTCGCTCGGCGGCGGCAGCCCGGCGTTCAGCTGTCGAGCCTGACGCCCGACCGGTCAGGTGATCGCCGTGATGTCGTTGACCAACGCGATGAGGCCAGCTACGGCGATCAGGAGCCACACGGCTCGGATGACCAGCGCGTGCGCGGGGATGCTGCGCACCAGCCGAACGATGCCTGCAGCGCGCAACACCTCGCCGAACGCCGTCACCACGATGGCGACGATCACGACCGGCAGGGTCGCTGGGAAGCACGCCATCGACACGATCGGCAGTGCCCATCGTCGGCGACCTCGCGTGGTCCACGTGTCGGGCCGGCGGACGGCATCGACCGCCGCCGCGATCGCGATGCCGAACAGACCGGGCAGGGCGACGAAGAGCCCGATCGCCAGCCACGTCGGTTGGAGGAGGTGGAAGTCGATGCCCTTGTCGTGCACCAACATCGAGCCTGCGACGACAGCGGAAGCGAGACCGGTGGTGAGACGACGGAACCACAACGGGCCGATCAGCCACGGCGCGACGAGTAGATACGTGCCGGCACCGATGATGCCGACGGCGGCGCCGAGTTGCAGCAGGTTGTATGTCCCGCCGAGGGTGACCTTGCCGATGACGAAGTCGTCGTCGCTGCGCACGCCGTTCACGCGATCGGGCGACGTGATGCGCAGGATGAACATGGCGAGGCGGCTGCCCAGACCGACCACGAGCGCGCCCGTGGGTATCCCGGCAACGATCAACACGCGGATGTTCTCGATCATGTGGTCGAGCTGTTTGCTGTCGGTGTTCGATTCGAGCGCGATCATGGTGCCTACAGACGAAGTGCGCGGCAGCCTGGGTGACACGATTCGAGATCGTGTCACCCGGAAGTTCTGCTCGTTCGTCTGTCGGTACGTGACGACCGCCGCTGACTTCGTGACAAGCTTCAGCGCGCTGTGAACGTCGTTGCGATCTTGCCCTCACCACGCCTGCCCGGGCTCTCGTGGGCTGCTGTCGCGGCGCGGCTGCAGGGCGAGGCGATCAGCGTCGAGGTCGAGGTCGAGGAGCTTGTCCTGCACCTCTTCCGCACCGAAGGTCGCTCGCTGGTGCGTCTGGCTCGACTGTTCGTCGACGACCGCGATGCGGCCGAAGATATCGTGCAGGAGGCGTTCCTGCGCCTCGCCAGACACGCGGGCAAGATCGAAGCGGTCGATCGTGCGCCGGCCTACCTGCGTTCGATCGTGTTGAACCTGGCTCGAGACCACAATCGGCGTGGGCTGGTGTCGCTACGCCACCACGCAACCAGCGGTCGCGAGATCAATGTCGAGCTCGACGACGCCGTCGGCGACCAACTGGTCCGCACGGAGGAACATCGGCGTGTGATCGAGGCGGTTCGTCAGCTGCCCGCCCGCCAACGTGACTGCATCGCGCTGCGCTACTTCGAGGAATTACCGATCGAGCGAATCGCTTCGACGCTCGGGGTCTCGGTCAACTCCGTCAAGACGCATCTCCGACGGGCGATGGCGACGCTCGATCGACGATTGGGCGAGCCATGAGTGACCTCGGTCTCGAGCAGCGACTGATCGAAGCCTTCACCGATGCTCGCTCGACAGTGGAGGAGAACGCCGATCTGTTCGCCCGCGTCACACAGTCGCTGAAGGAGTCGGTTGCCCGACGGCGATGGCGTTGGAGGGTGGCTGGGTGGCTGGCGCTGTTCGTCCTCGCCAACACGGTGCTCGCGCTGGCACTCTCCGATTTCGACAACAGGAGGTTCAACATGCAGTGGTGGGTCATCGAA
>JANPOJ010000531.1:0-3108 GCA_031427935.1 Ilumatobacteraceae bacterium
GCGCGTGATCGCTGGACTGAACCCCGGCGACATGGAGCAACTCGATGCAGATCGCCGACGCGTCCGAACCCGCGCCGAGCACCGCCCATGGCACGTCCACCCGTCGGTCGTGAGGCGGATCCGCAACGTACACGACAGGCGACGCGTCCTCAGCGGCAGTGACGCCGCCGCCGCCCACGATGTACCCGTCGGGGGACCTGACGAGCTTGTGCACGTCTACATTCGTGCATCGGACCGACTTCGGCTCGAAGACGAAGCGCGACCCGAAGCACGCTCACCGTCGACGGCGAACGTCATCGTTCATGCCGTACCTGATGCCGACTGGCCTTTCCACGGCGAACGCTTTGCCGGACTCAACGTCGCATGGCTGGACATGGCGGACCACGACTCACGTGGGGAACGTATGGTGCTCGACGAATGGCGACGCAGCAGATGAATGAAATTGATCTCCGCTCGTACCTGCTGCCGAAGCACAGGTCGGTGTTCTCGGCATAGCGGGTCGATTCCGTTCTACTGTGAGGCCGATGCCGCCCACCCCACAGATCGTGATCACCGGCTCCGGTCTGTTCACGCCGCCCGAATCGGTCAGCAACGCCGAGCTCGTCGTGTCGCTCGCCGCCTCGGCAAGCCGGTGGAACGCAGAGCATGCCGATCAGATCGCCAGCGGTCAATTCGTCGAGCGAGCAATGCCCGACGAGGAGTTCATACTGAAGGCGTCCGGCATCAAGTCGCGCTACGTGATGGAGAAGTCGGGCGTGCTCGATCCTGATCGCATGCGGCCCCTTCTCGAGCTACGGACCGAGGATCAGCTGGGACTGCAGGCCGAAATGGCCATGCCCGCGATCAACGAAGCGCTCGCCCAGGCGGGACGCACCGGCGCCGACATCGACGCCGTGATCGTCGGATGTTCGAATCTGCAGCGCGCGTACCCAGCAGTGGCGATCGAGATCCAGAACGAGCTCGGCGCGGGCGGCTGGGCGTACGACATGAACGTCGCGTGCTCGTCGGCCACTTTCTCGATCCAGGCGGCCGTCGATGCGCTGCGCAACGGTTCAGCCTCGTGCGTGCTGGTCGTGAACCCGGAGATCACGTCGGGCCACAACAACTTCGAGCTGCGCGACTTCCATTTCATCTTCGGCGACGCGTGCACCGCTGTGCTTCTCGAGCGTGCCGACGATGCGTTGGCCGGTGAGCAGTGGACCGTGCACGGAACCAAGTTGGCGACGCAATTCTCGAACAACATTCGCAACGACGCCGGCTTCTTGAACTCCAGCGAGGTCGGCGAACGCGACCCTCACGAGTTGATCTTCCGTCAGCGTGGGCAGCAGGTCTTCAAGGAGGTGTGCCCGATGGTGGCGGCGCACATCAGGAGCCACTTGGCCGCGCTCGAGCTCGAACCGTCGGCCGTTCGCCGCTTCTGGCTGCACCAGGCCAACTTGAAGATGAACCAGTTGATCGCCAAGGGCGTGCTCGGCCGGTTGCCCGACGAGCTGGAGGCCCCGGTCATCCTCGATGAGTACGCCAACACCAGTTCGGCCGGTTCGATCATCGCCTTCCACCTCCGTCGAGGCGACATGGTCGACGGCGACATCGGCGTCATCTGTTCCTTCGGTGCCGGCTACTCGGTCGGCAGCGTGGTGGTGCAGCGACTCACGAGATAGCGATTTCGTTGGCCCGCATCGGCGGGCAGCTGGCGTATCCGTGCGCGGATTTGTCGGTAGCACCGCTGCCGATCCGTCGCCTCGTCTTGGTCACTTTCGCTGGCGGTTGACTCGCGCCGTCACCATTCTCACGGCGGTTCAGAATGCGAATTGTCAAGGTTGGTAGTCGTACGTGGCGTAGGGATTGAGAATCGCAGTGCTCCACAGTTGTTTGCGGTCGACCACGGTCATTCGCGCGAGATCGCACACTTCCTCCCAGTTGGTGCGGATGGTGGCGATCTGCTCGTCGATGATGGCATGGGCTTCGGCGGGGTCGAGGTGGTAGATGGCGGCGGCGGCGACGCACATGGCGACTTGGCTGCGGCGAGTACCGGCGCGATCGATGGCCATGATCTGGTTCGCCTCGCCCCCAGACCGGGGATACGGGCAGACGTCGTAGGCGGGTGTGAGAGTGAGCTCGTCACCGTCCCAGAAGGCGGCGTGATTGCGGGCGTGGTCGTCGGTGTTGCCGATGAGGATGTTGAACGTTATGCGGGCGAACAGTTCGCGCAGCGTCGCAGCGGGATTCGTGAAACGTGCACGGATCTGGTCGGCGAGGTCGGCGTAGCTGGCATACCGTGCGCCCATCTCGTCGAGACCGAGCACGGTCAACGCCGACACCATTGCGAGGCGGGTGCCGCCGCCTGGGCGGTCGAACCGTTCGACTAGTAGAACCTGCTTCCCGAGCACCTCGATGAGTTCGACCTTGGCGGTGTTCAATCCGCAGCGGTGCGCGAACTCCATCCCGAGGTACTCGATCTGCACCATGGGTGATGTGTCGGTCGTGGAGGAGAACTTGGCAATGAGTTGCCGGTCTCCGTCCACCAAGGTCGCCTTTGGGCGTGCGCCGCCGACAGAGGTCCCATGCAGCAAGGCGCGGTCGAGTTCGGGCGAGAGGGGCTCGCCCGCTTCAACGCGGGCGGCTGAATCGAGGAGTTCGCCAATCGTGGCTGTCGGCTGATCGCGTGGTGTGTATTCGCTTGCTGACAATTGGAAGTCCAGGGCACCAATTCGGTTGGAACCGGAATTCAGCAGGTAAGTCAGCAATCCGAGTTCAGACGCGCCTTGGCCGGCGAGACTGTTCTCGATCACGCGTTGGCCCCAGCCGTCCGGCGCTGCATCCCGGATGCAACCAGCTACAACGCCCACCAACGGCGTTTGCGGCCCGGGCTGCAACGGCAACTCGGGCAGGTAGAGGGCGATCGCGTTCGAGCGTTCGAGGTAGCTTCGGCCGTAGGTGAACAAATGGATATCGCCGTCCCGGTCGAGTCGCCCGGCGGGAACCGGGTCGGTCTCGTGAGGGAGCCAGATCCACGAGAATGCTGTGGTCGATTCAGAAGTCATCGTCGAGGCCAGTGGGAAGCCGCACGCTGGCGGGCAGGACGGCGAGCATGTCTTCGACGCGTGA
>JANPOJ010000532.1:0-4010 GCA_031427935.1 Ilumatobacteraceae bacterium
CGAACGCCTCGGCCAGGTGTGTGCGGTCGGTGTAGAAGTCGACGGGCCGGATGAAGGTGGTCAATGCGAATGGGCCCGGCAGCGGGATCTTGATCGGCTTCGTCGTGCGCGCTGATGCATAGGCGAACTCCTCGACCGCGCCCATCCCGTTCGGCACGCCCACTGGCCCAGTGGTCTCTTGCACGTTGCGCATGTCGAGCGACATCGGGCCCATCTTTCGCGGCGCTCCGCCGTCGCGTAGCCCCGTCATTCGCGACGCGAACGCCCAGACGAAGCTCGCTCGGCGCATTTCGCCGTCGCTGATCACATCGAGGCCGGCTTCCTCCTGATCCAGGATCGCCCGATCGACGGCGTCGTCGAACGTTTCCTCGACGTCGACAGGCCCGAAGCGGCCGGCCTCCATCAGTTCTTTCGCCGCGTAGAACCACGATGGATGGGCGTAGCTGCCGACCACCGTTGTGGGAAGAAGCGGCAGACCATGGGGCACGTCGTGGAACGTAGCCGTCGCGTCGCCCGCGAGTCGATCGCGGGCTTCGGTCTATGGTCGCGGCCCATGGCCGAGCACGAACCCGTACGCTCGTGGACGGGGCTGCGACGGGCCGCACTCTCGACGGCGCCATGGGCGGCGATGGTCGTGGCCAAGCTGTGGTTGGTCGGCGGCCAGCGGCTGACTGCGTACGGTTCGCTGACGATCGATGACCAGTGGTTCGTCGAGCGTGCGTCGTGGATCAGCGCAGGAAAGTGGCTGGGCCCGTTCGAGGCGCACACCGTGATCAAACAACCCGGCTACCCATTGTTCATCGCGGCGATGCATGCGGTGCGGCTGCCGTTGCTGCTCGCCCATCAACTCCTGTACGTGTTCGCGATCGCGGTGATGATCGTGGCGGTTCGGCCGCTCGTGCCGAGTCGGCGACGCCGCCTCTGGGCGTTCGCGCTGCTGCTGTTCAACCCGATGACGATGAACACCCCGATCTCGGCACGTGTCGACCGCTCGGGTGTGTACCCGGCGTTGACGATCCTGCTGCTCGCCTGCCTGGTCGGGCTGGTGTCGACGTGCGGCCGCCCAGGCCGGTCGACGGTGCTGTGGGCTGTTTCGGCGTCGCTGTCGATCGGCGCGTTGTGGCTCGTGCGTGAGGAGTGGTTGCTGTTGTTGCCGGCATTGCTGAGCGGCCTGGCACTGGCCATTGCCCGACTCGTTCGTGCCCCGATCCCAGCGGTGCATCGTGCGGTGTCAGCAATCGGGGTCGCCTGCATCCCGCTGACCGTCGTGGTCGGAACCTTGTGGGTCGAGCACGTCAACGATTCGCACTACGGCGTGTCGATCACCAACGTCGAGCAGACGTCGATGTCTGCCGGGCTCGGGCCGATGTTCCGCGTCGACCCGGCCACGACGTTCGACCAATTCCCCGTCACGGCCGAGACCCGCGAGTTGATGTACGCGGTCAGCCCCACGTTCGCCAGCCTTCGCAACGAGATCGAGGGCGGCGGCGCGACGCCCTTCTCCAGCATCCGCCCCGACGGCGTGCGAGACCTCGGTGGTCAGGTCTTCCAATGGGTCGTGCTCGACGCGATCGGCACCACCGGGCAGGCCACGACGGCCACACAACTCGACCAGACGTTCCGGGCGATCGCCGCCGAGATCAACGCGGCATGCGGTGATGGACGGCTGCACTGCGGGCCGCCACACAGTGGGATCGCACCGGCGTGGAAGTGGAGCCGGTTGCCTGGGCTGGTGGCCCGGACGTTCACGGGGCTCCGCCACACCGTCGATCTCAGCGCCTTCAGCGCGCAGTCGCCTGATGGCAACGGCACCTCGGCCGACCGTGCCCTGTTCAGCCGGATGACCAGCGAGCCGCTCGCGCCCGGACCGAACGGCTACTTCACGCGTCAACGAGTGCATCTGATCAGCGCGTTCCGTTGGCTGTACCGGTTGCTGACCGTGGCGGCGATCGCTGTCGCGGTGATGAGAGCGCGTCGGGCGGTGCGAGATCGACGGATGCCGTCGGCCGCGATGGCGACCGTGGTGGGCGTGGGACTGCTGTTGGTGATCGTTCGTGTCGTTGGCCTGGCGTACCTCGACCTCACCGCTTTTCCGGCATTCTCACCGTCGTATCTGGCGTCTGCATACGGCGCTGCGCTCGTCGTCGCCGTGGTGGTCGCGCTGGCCGAGGGTGACGACGTCTGATCCGGTGATCTCGCCCCAGCGCTTGACGACTCCGGCCCCGCATCGGGGTGCCAGTCACCAAATGCCGCGGGCGGCGTCCAAGACTGTCCAGAAGCGACGGCATCGGGCAGACTGCCGGGGAATGGGACCAATTTCTCGCCGCATGTTCTTGGCCACGGGTGCGGCGATCGTTGTGGCGGCGTGCAACGGCAGCGATGGCAGCAGTCAGGAGTCGGCGCCATCCAGCACCGTGCCGGCAACGACCTCGACGCCAACGACCGAGGCAGCCACGACCACCGAGGCGACCACCACCACGTCGACATTGCCCCCCGTGGAACTGTCGGCGGACCCGTTCACGCTGGGCGTCGCCTCGGGCGATCCTGACGCGACGAGCGTGGTGCTGTGGACGCGGCTCGCGCCCGATCCGCTCAACGATGGCGGCATGCCCGATGACCACGTGCCGGTGACGTGGGAGATCAGCGACTCGGCCGACTTCACGACGGTCACCTCCACCGGTGTCGAGGCAGCCATCGCTGCCCGAGCCCACAGCGTGCACGCCGTCGTTCCGCTCGACCAGGGCACGTGGTTCTACCGCTTTCGGGTCGGCCAGTACACCAGCCCGGTGGGTACGACTCGACCCGCCCCCGGCCCCAGTATCGACCTCGCCGAGGTCACGTTTGCCGTGGCGAACTGCCAGAACTACGCCAACGGCCAGTATGCGGCACACCGCGATTTGGCCGAGCACAACCCCGAGTTCGTCGTTTGGCTGGGCGATTAGATCTACGAAGATCCGGGCGTCGCCAGCGATGCCGACATCACCGCACGGGTGCACATCGGGCCGGAGCCCACCACGCTGGTCGACTACCGCAACCGGTATGCGCGCTACAAGACCGACGCCCACCTGCAAGCTGCGCACTCCGTGGCGCCGTGGTTCGTGATCTGGGACGACCACGAAGTGGAGAACAACTACGCCGGGCTCACGCCGCAGGATGTCGCTGACTTGCGTACCTTCCCGGCCCGTCGCTTCGCCGCCTACCAGGCGTGGTGGGAGCACCAGCCTGTGCGCCTCGACCCGCCGATCGCCGTCGACCAGGAGTACCGCATCTACCGCGACGTGAACTGGGGCAAGCTGATCGGGCTGGCGCTGCTCGACGGCCGTCAGTACCGCACGGATCAGGCGTGTGGCGATGTGACGCTGAGCATCGAGCCGCCGTGCCCGGAGACCACGGATCCGGCGCGCACCATGCTCGGCGATGCGCAGGAGGCATGGCTCTACGACCAGCTCGACAACTCGACTTCGGTGTGGAACGTGATCGGCAATCAGGTGGTGTTCGCCGATTCGACGTTCAACGGGGCGGTGCTGAACTACGACCAGTGGGACGGCTACCCGTTGCAACGCCAGAGGATCCTGCAGCATCTGGCCGACGCTGCGGTCCCCAACGTCGTGGTGGTCACCGGCGACATCCACCTCGCCGCCGTCGCCCAGTTGCGTGCCGGCGACCGTGGCCTGGGCACTCCGGTCGGCGTCGAGTTCGTGACGACATCGATCAGCTCCGCGGGCCTGATCGGGACCGAGCTGACCGACGTGTTGAAGACCTTCCCCGATCTGGTCGACGCCGAACTGGCCCACCGCGGATATGCGCTGCACACCGTCACGCCCGACCGCTGGACCGCCGAGTACCGCATCGTGGCCGATGTCTCCAAGGCCGACAGCGAGGACATCGGCAGCGGCGGCACCTTCAGCGTTCCCTCGCTGCGGGGACTGTCGGGGACGGCGCCCTACTTTCACGACGGCCGGTTCGCGACGCTGCGGGTCCTTCTCCCCGCAAAGCTCAAGCTCCTCCAG
>JANPOJ010000533.1:0-3759 GCA_031427935.1 Ilumatobacteraceae bacterium
GTTGTCGCGCCCCTCGAGGCGGAGTTCAGGCGGCGTCGTGGGCGCTGATCGCCCAGGCGTAGCCCTCGGCGCGATCGGCGACGGCCAACTGCAGCTCCCATCCGAGCCTCGGTTCACCTGCGTCCCACCAGTACCAAGCGAACCCGGCGAGGGCTTCGCCGAGGTCGTCGGGCGCCATGGGCCATGCGTCGATCAGGTCGGCCAAGGCGGCGATGGTCCACCACGCCCCGAAGCGGCCGATGGCGGCGCCGCGCCGCCGGCCATGGGCGCCGCCGCCGGCGCCCGCCCACGCCAGCCACTGCATCGCCGTGTCTGGCGCGATCGGTGCGAGGCGACCGGCTGTGACACCGAGCGCGTCGACCGCAGCGCCGGCTGTTCCCTCGACCGCGACGATCTCGGCTCGTCCGTTCGACGACGTGGTCCACGGCTCGATCAGTTGCCGCACCGCAAGGGTCACCTCCGCGTCATCGATGATCGTGGCGCGCTCACCCTCTGGTGTCGCTACGAAGTCGGCTGAGGCGGGCAGTGGAGGCGCGTCGGCGACGATCCCGTCGTCGCTGTAGACAGCGAGGCTGTAGTGCGGCTCCCATGCCTGCACAGCGAACGGGATCTCCAGCGGATTGACGACGCCAGTCGGGATTCGCTGTCCGCGAAGCGCGCACTCGTGGGCGATGAACCCGAGGCGTGGGCCGTCGGGCAGCGAGGCATGCAGTTCGTCGAACTCGTGTCGCTGGGCGACGACCTCGGTCAAGGGTCCGATCGTGAACCTGCCGCTCTCCTCGTCGAGCACCTGGCTCGCCCATTCCGCAGGCGCCCACAGGGCGAGGCGGTACTCGGCCAGCGTCGCCGCCGGCCACAGCTGCCGGCCGGTCGAGACGGCGGCACGACTGCGGTTGCGGACGTCGACGAGTGCGGGCCAATCGCCCGTCGTGCACAGCGTGTCGATGAGTCGCACCAAGCCGTCGAGATCGGCGCGATGGACCAGCGCGTCGAGGTCGCTCAGACGATCGGCCACGGATACCGGCGACCGGACTGATCGACCGGGAACACCGGGTTGGCCGCCACCCACTGGGCACGCTGATGCAACGCAGCGACCTCGTCGTCGTCGAGCAGCGTGGCGATCTCCAAAGGCACCTGCGTGGCGATCGGCGTGATGGCCTCGATCAATGCCGGGTCGATCGGCTCGCCGCCGAACTCCCACACCACGGTGCGCAGCTTGAAATCCGCCGAGAAGCACAGCCCATGGTCGATTCCCCACACGTGATCGCCGCCGTCGATCAAGACGTGGCCGCTCTTGCGATCGGTGTTGTTGGCGACGAGATCGAACAGCGCCACCTCGCGCAGCGTGTCGTGCAGGTCCGGCCGCTCCTCGTGGATCGTGAAGTAGTGCTGACGATGGTCGACATCGACGAACCACTGCACCGAGCCCTCGCCGTACGGCCCGTCGCGCAGCACCGTGGGCGGCACGAGGTCGAGGTGCAACGCCTCGCTGAGTTGGTAGGCGGCAACCTCGCGACGATGCAGGCCAGGCTTGAAATCCCACAGCGGCCGCTCGCCGCGTAACGGCTTGTAGATGCCCTGCGCCCGTTCCTCGCCGCAGCGAATGTTGACGAGGAACGTGGCATTGCTGCTCCACGGCATGCGTCCCTCGATGTCGATCTCGCCGCACGTCAACACGTGCAGTTGCCGAGCGCGATCGGTCAGTTCATCCGCGGGCATATGTGGCCATCTGGATCGAGCGGATTGCCGCACCATTGGCACGGTGGCCGTCCGGCGGCGACGATCGACTCGGTGTGACTGCACAGCGCCGCGGCCTGGCCGCGTGTGAGGAAGACCCGGAGATGACCACGGTCCTCCACAGCGTTGGGATCGGGCTCGCCTTCGTCGTCGACGGGAACGACCTCTTCGAGCTGCACCAGAACGCGATCGTTGTCGCGGTCGTAACCGAGGCCGATCGGGCCGAGCACGAACGCCGGGTCGACCGGCTCGGCCAGCTCCATCGCCGCGGGCAGGGGTTGATCGGCCGGCGACGGGAGGTCGCTCATCACCTTGCGCAGGTAGTCGGCGATCGCGGCAGCCTGTTGCTTCTCACACTTGACGGTGACTCGCGTGGCGCCGCGCCGGGCCTGCAACAAGAAGGTGCGCTGACCGGGCTGGCCGATCGCGCCGACGGTGAACGCATCGACCTCGTCGAACTCGTAGAAGACGCCCATCATCGCCTCACGACGGCCGCAGCTCGGCCAACGAGCCACCGGTGGAGTTGACGGTCAGCACCACAGGCCCGCCCACGGAGTAGGAGATCGCGGTGACGGAACAGGGACTGATGACGATGCGCTGGAACAGATCGATGTGCGTGCCCATGGCATGGGCGACGGCGGCCTTGATCGGGTCGGCGTGCGAGACGCAGACGACCACGCCACCTTCGTGAGCGGCGCGCAGCCGATCGATGGCGTTGACGATGCGACCCTGCATCTCGGTGAAGCTCTCGCCGCCGGGAAAGCGGAACGTCGATGGCGCACGCTGCACCGTGTTCCACTCCGGCAACTTCATCAGCTTCTTCAGCTCGGCGCCGGTCCACTCGCCGAAGTCGCACTCGAGCAGCCCCTTGTCGACATGCACCTTCAGGTTTCGGGCCTTGGCGATCGGAGCTGCCGTCTCGCGTGCCCGCTCGAGCGGTGATGCGTAGACGGCATCGACCCGACCCAGCGCGGCGATGCGGTCGGCTGCTGCTTGCGCCTGGGCGTGCCCGGCGTCGGCAAGGTGCAGCCCGGTGGCGCGGCCCGGCAAGATCTTGCCGGTCGTCGGAGTCAGTCCATGACGAACCAACAAGATCAACGTCGACGATGGGGGTGCGTGCTGTGGTCTCACCATCTCGATCTTTCAACTTAGTGTGCAAACCGTGGATTCGCTCCCTCGCTTGGCCCTTGACGTCGGTTCGTGCCGGCTCTGCCCCCGGCTCGTCGCATGGCGTGAGCAGGTCGCCGTCGACAAGCGCGCCGCGTTCCGCGACGAGGAATACTGGGGCCGTGGCGTGCCCGGTTTCGGTGATCCGCACGCCAAGGTGCTGGTCTTCGGGTTGGCCCCGGCCGCCCATGGCGCCAATCGCACCGGTCGGGTGTTCACCGGGGACCGTTCCGGTGACTGGCTGTACCGGGCCATGCATCGCGCTGGCCTCGCCAACAAGGCGCAGTCGGTCTCGATCGACGACGGCTTGGCGCTGAGCGGGGCGTGGGTGACCGCCGTGGTGAAGTGTGCGCCGCCCGACAACAAGCCGTTGCCCGGCGAACGCGCGAACTGCCGCCCGTTCCTACAACGCGAACTGGCGCTCCTCAGCGGCGTCACGGTCGTGGTCTGCCTCGGCGCCTTCGCCTATGAGGCCGTGTGCGCCGAGTTCGGCGTGCGACCCCGGCCGAAGTTCGGCCACGGCATCGAGGTGGTCGCCCCGAACGGCATGCATCTGTTGTGCTCGTTCCATCCCAGCCAGCAGAACACGTTCACCGGGCGCCTGACCGAGCCGATGCTCGACGCCGTGTTCACCCGCGCCGTGGAGTTGACTTGCGTCGACGGTTCAGCGGTCGGTGATGCCAAGCTGTGCCGACCTCGACGACAAGGACTCTGATGGACAAGCAGGTGATCAGTGCGGACGTGCCGACGACGGGTGGGCCGTTCAACCTGTGCCTTCGTTACGGCGACATGGTGTACGTGTCGGGCCTGCCGCCGTTCGACGAGGAGTACTCCGCTCGTCTGCGTGCGGCGCGG
>JANPOJ010000534.1:0-6792 GCA_031427935.1 Ilumatobacteraceae bacterium
GTGTCTTCGTAAATGCGCACGCCCAGCGACATCGCTGCGCTCTTCAATCCCCACGCGAGCCGCGCCGGATCGACGAGCGCCGCCCGATCCTTGCGGAACAATCCACCGACGTAGGTCGGCGAATTCACCTGAGCCTGCATCGCCGCCTGATCGAGCCACTCGACCTTCTGGCCGAGGGCACGCAACTGCTGGTAGTCCTCGCGCAACTCGTCGACGTAGCTCGGCGAATGCGAGCTGGTGGCCACATCGATCACACCAGGGCGTTCGTAGTCGCAGTCGATGTTGTAGCGCTTGATCGCCGCCTCGATCTCGTTCAGGTTCTGCAGGCCGAGCTCTTCCAGCAGCGGAAGCTCGTGCGGGAACCGTTCCTGGCCATTGGCGACGCCGTGGGTGAGGCTGGACTCCATGAACCCGCCGTTGCGCCCACTGGCCGCCGAGCCGATCTCGTGGGCATCGATCAGCACCACATCGCGCGATGGGTCTCGCTCCTTGGCGATGATCGCGGTCCACAATCCCGTGTACCCGCCGCCGACGATGCACAGGTCGCACGTCTCGGTGCGCACCAGTGTCGGGTTGCTGTCGGGTTCGTCGGCGTCGTCATACCAGTACGGATACGGGTCGGCGTCGGCGATTGCGTCGAGATGGAACTCGTCGATTGCTTCGTCGTCATCACGGTTGTTGACGGCCATGTCTCTCACCACCTGTCGGAGTGCGACGATAGTGCGGGGCACGCTACGGTCGCGGACATGATCACTCACGTTGTTGCGTTTCGATGGAAGCCCGGCATCCCGGCCGGCCACGTCGAGTTGGTGAAGTCGCAGTTGCTCGAATTCGCCGGCACCTTGCCCGAGGTGCGCTCGTACCGCTGCGGTAGCGATGAAGGCGCGTCCGACATGGGGAACTTCGACTTCGCGATCGTCGCCGAGTTCGACACTCTTGACGATTGGCGTGTCTACGACAAGCATCCCCGTCACGACGAGATCCGTTCCGGTGTGGTCAAGCCGTGGATCGAAGCCCGCGCCGCGGTGCAGTTCGAGAGCTAGTCGCCCCCATCCCGGCTCGCCGATTGGCAGAAGTTGATACCCGATCCACGATGGTTCGGGTGAGTGGGAACACGATGAGGTTCGCCCTTCCTGACTCGCTTCGCGAATACATCGACGAACGTGTTCGGTCGGGCCACTTTGGCAACACCAGCGAGTATCTGCGTGAGCTCGTACGGCGGGACCAGGATGACCAGGCGAAGAAACGCTTGCGCGACCGGATCACCGTAGGCCTGGAGTCACGCCCACGTGACACCAACGTGGCTTCGCCCGAGAGCCGAAGCTGACTTGATCGACGATGCGACCGCTGATCGAGGAAGTGCGTACTTTCGGGGAGACCTGTCCGCGTCGAAAGTACGCACTTCGCGGGAAGGACTGCGCCGAGGCCGGGGAAACCGAGCCCCGACCTAGCTCTGCAACTCGCTGGTGCCG
This sequence comes from Ilumatobacteraceae bacterium, assembly GCA_031427935.1. Classification (GTDB taxonomy): domain Bacteria; phylum Actinomycetota; class Acidimicrobiia; order Acidimicrobiales; family Ilumatobacteraceae; genus JAENVT01. Next base: position 1,473 of record JANPOJ010000534.1, read on the forward strand.
GGTTCCACGTCTGCAGCAGCGCGCGTTCGTTCCGATCCGGTGATGATGTCGAGGTCGAAGCGCGCCAGCCGGGGGTCGAAGGTGGCCACCCTGCGGACCTTGCATCGATGAATCAGGACCAGGGTGATCGCCACGTCGATATCGACCGGCGCACCCCGCACCAGTTCCTTGGCGGCGTTTCGATGTTGCCGGGCGACGTGCAACTTGTCGATCGGGGCGAAGAGGTCAGCATTGGCCACTGCCGCGAGATGATCGGCGCGCGCCACCAACAGATGCCGCTGAGTGAGGAAGTCGTCGATCAGTACGTGGTAGGCAGCGACGGCTTCGTCGTGATCCTCGTCACCGGCGTCGGCGACCGCGGTGAGGAAGCTGTGATCGAGCAGGACCGACGGCGGGTTCATCACAGCGCGGCCAGCGCCCGGTACGAGCGTTGGGCGCGGTTGCGGCGCTGGCGGCTCTCGAACCGGTTCCAGAACCAGAACGAACCTCCGACGATCGCCCAGCCGACCAGTCCGTCGATCACCCAGTGCTCGGCCAGGTAGACGAGCGACGTGAGCATCAGCACCGGGAACAGCAGCACCACGACCTTCAACCAGATCGGCTTGATCCACGGCAGGAAGAACGCCGGCACGATGAGCGCGAACGAGGCATGAAGCGACGGCATCGCGGCGACGGCGTTGCCCCAGTCGAGAGCGTTCTTCCAACTGTTGGCCGCGGCGTGCAATCCCATGGCGACGAACCCTCGGCCGGCGCTGCGGGTCAGCGGCGGAAGCAGGTGGTAGTTCTTCGAGGCCATCCACGGCGGCGCAGTGGGGAAGATGATGAACAGCAGGCAGGCACCACCGAGCACCGTTGCGAAGCGCCTCATGAACCGGACCCATTGGCGATGCGTCGTGGCCCACAGCGCGCCCATCACGATCGGGACGAAGATGAAGTGGGTGAAGTACGTCAGCGAGGCGACCTTGTCCCACCAGTGCACGCTCGACTTCCAGAAGTGATCCTGCAGCACGGTGTTCGGATCGTTGCCGAAGAACAACGCACGGTCGATGTTGCGCGGCGCCTGAACCTGCAGCGGGAACTTGATGCCGAAGATCTTGCCGTCGGCGGCACCACGCGTGGTCTCGTAGGCGAACCACATCGCGCAGTACAGCATCAGGTCGATCGCCAGTACGCCCCATTGCCTGGCCGGCCGGCCGACGAAGGCGCATGCCAGGAACACGACGACCGCGCGGGCGACGCCCAGGCGATCCCACAAGATGCCGTTGTCGCGCGTCCAGACGATCGCGTAGACGCAAAAGATGGTCAGTGTCGTGCGCCGCAGCCAGGCCAGATAGTCGATCGGCACGACCGCGCCAAGACCGACGCGCTGGTCGAGCTGGGGTTGGTCGGCCACGACGGACATGGCCTACCAGGCTACCGATGGGAGCCGCTGAACTGGGTTCAGCAGGCTTCGAGGGCGCGGCGCACGAGGACCTTGGCCAGGTGCACTCGGTATTCGGGGCTGGCATTGAGATCGCTCTGCGGCTCGGCCTCTTCCGCGGCCAGTTGCGCTGCGTCGGCGACCGACGAACCTTGCGAGAGTGCGTTCGACACGCTTGTGGCCAGGATCGGTGTCGAGCCCATGTTCACCAGGCCGACGCCGCTGTCGCCGTTGCGCCGCCATGCGGCGACACCGACGATGGCCCAGTCCTGCGCACGGCGGTTGAACTTCTGGAAGTTCCATCCGGCGCCCTGCATCTTCGGCACTCGGATCTCCGTCAGCATCTCGTCGGCCTCGAGTGCGGTCTCCAAGAAGCCCTGGAAGAAGTCGCCGGCAGCGATCTCGCGCGTGCCGTTGGGCCCCTGGGCCACGTAGGTCGCGCCGAGCGCCAAGGTGGTGGCCGGCAGGTCGCTGGCCGGGTCGCTGTGAGCGATGGAGCCACCGATCGTTCCACGGTGACGCACCTGTGGGTCGCCGACTTGGCCGGCGGCGTGGGCCAGCAGCGGAACGTGCTCGGCCAGCACCGAACTGGTCTCGACGTCCATGTGGCGGGTCATCGCACCGATGGCGATGTGGTCGCCGGCGTCACGGATGTACGACAGGTCGCTGATCCGACCGATGTCGATCAAGACGCTGGGTTGGGCGAGGCGCAACTTCATCAGCGGCAGCAGGCTGTGCCCGCCGGCGAGGAACTTGGCGTCGTCACCGTGCTCGCCGATGAGGCGGATCGCCTCTTCGGCAGAACCGGCGCGGACGTAATCGAAGGCGGCGGGAATCACGTGGTTGCTCCTCTATTGGCGGGGCGGTTGGTAGTGCTTGTGGCTTGCACGGCCGTTTGGTGTCAGTTCCCTGCGGCGCAAGCCAGCACGGCCTGCACGATGTTGTGATAGCCCGTGCAACGGCACAGGTTGCCCTCCAGCCCGAGACGCACTTCGCGTTCGGTCGGGTTCGGGTTCTCCTTCAACAGACTGGTTGCCGCCATCACCATGCCCGGTGTGCAGTACCCGCACTGCAGACCGTGGTTCTCCATGAACGCCTTCTGCATCGGGTGCATCTCGCCGTTCTGGGCGAGGCCTTCGATGGTCAAGATGTCGGCGCCATCGGCCTGCACGGCCAGCACCGTGCAACTCTTCACGGCCTCGCCGTTGAGGTGGAGACTGCACGCGCCGCACGACGACGTGTCGCATCCGACGTTGGTGCCGGTGAGGCCGAGGGCCTCGCGGACGTAGTGCACGAGCAGTGTGCGCGGTTCCACATCGCTCTCGTGAACCGTGCCATTGACGGTGACGTGAATCTGCACGTGTGATCCCCCCTCGGAGTGTGCGGCCCCATGGCGCGCGGCCCCATCATGCCTCATCACGCGGTGCCCGTCCACATGGGAGCGGGCCGATGGCCCGTCAGCCGATCGGGCGGTGATGGTGAGGCATGCGTCGTGGAAGGGTCGCCGCATACGCAACGGCGAAGACGACCGCGGCCAGCAAGCCGATGGTCGCCCCCGGAGGGGCATCGAGGGCCCGGCCGAGCACGACACCGACGATTCCCTCCGACACCCCGAGCACGACACCGACGACGGTCATCCGCCGCAAGGTCGGGCTGAGGAGGCGAGCTGTCGCAGCGGGAGTCACCAACATGCTGACCGACATGATCGAGCCGACGGTGCGCAGGCTGATGACCACCACGACCGCGAGCAGCACCACCAACACCGCTTGCACCAGTTCGACGTGCACCCCGACCTGTTCGGCCTGAACGTGATCGAACGAGGCGAGGCGCAGTTCGCTGAACAGCAGCAGCACCACGCCGACAGCGAGCCCGCCGATCACGACGTTGAACCCGATCTGCGTCCACGTGAGTTGCAGCACGTCTCCGAACAGGATGTGCTCGAGCTCCTTGGTCGTGTCGATCCTGGAGATGATGATGATCCCGACTGCGAACAGGGCACTGCCCATCACCGCGATGATCGCCTCCTGCCCGAGGCGTTGGCTGGCAGAGAACAGGATCAGCAGCACCGCGATCACCACGCCGGCGCCGAGCGCGCCCAGCAAGATGTTGGCGCCGGCCGCGTAGGCGATGCCGACCCCGGCCAGCGTGCCGTGCGACATCGTGTCGCCGAGGTTGGCCATGCGCCGCAACACGATCCACGTGCCGACCACTGGGGCGACGACGCCGATGATCGTCGCTGCGACGAGTGCTTTGAGGTACTCGCCCTGCAGCACGCTGGTGGCCAACACCGCGCTCACGCCGGGGCCGCCGATCCGAAGGTGCGGTCGAGCACGTCGGCAGCCAGCACGACGTCGGGCGGGCCGTCGCCCAACAGGCGGCCGTTGACCGCCATGCACCGTTTGAATCGCCGGCGGGCCAGGGCCAGGTCGTGTGTGGCGATCAGCAACGTCGACCCGCGGTCGACCAGTCGCTCGAAGACCTCGAACAGTTCGGCGGTCGAGGGTTGGTCGACACCGCTCAGCGATTCGTCGAGCATCAACACCGATGCCTCTTGCGCCATGGCTCGGGCGACATATGCGCGTTGCAGCTGACCACTCGAGAGCTGGTTGAGTGAACGCGATTCCATCCCGTGCAGGTCGACCAGCGCCAACATGCGCAACGCTTCATCGCGGTCGTGCGACGAAGGGCGTTCGTACCAGTGATGGAACCGTCGTCGACCGGCCAGCACGAGCTCGCCGACCGTGATGGGGAACGTGATGTCGGAGTCGATTCGCTGGGGGATGTAGGCGATGTCCATTCGGTCGGTGCGACTGTGGCAGTGCACACCGTTGACCTCGACCTCGCCGGTGTGGTTGACCAGACCGCAGATCGCCTTGAACAACGTGCTCTTGCCGGCGCCGTTCGGGCCGATCACGGTGATCAGCTCGCCGCGCCCGACCGCGAACGACACGTCTTCGAGCACCACCGTGTCGCCGTAGCGGACGCCCAGCTGGATCACTTCGAGGACAGCGGGGAGGCCGGTGGCGGGTTGGGTCACGACTCGAACCTTATCAAGAATGAGATCGATTCTCAATATCAAAAGGCGACGGCTGCGTTACGCTGTGGGTGTGAAAGCCACTCCGACCGACGGCGTGACCACGCGGGCATCGACGACCTTGAAGAAGGCGGGCCAGCGACTGACCCGTCATCGTGTCGCGGTCATGGCGACATTGCGCACGTCGAATCGACCGGTGACCGCCGACGAGGTCGCCAAGATCTCCGGCGTACCGCTGTCGACGGCCTATCGCAACTTGGCCGAGCTGTGCGATGCCGGGGTCGCCGTGCGGGTCGGCGGTGCGGATCGCACCGACCGGTTCGAGATCGCCGAGTCGCTGACGAGCCATCACCATCACCACCTCGTCTGCACGGAGTGCGGTGTCGTCAACGACTTCGACCCCAGCCCGCAACTCGAGCGGCTGATCACCAAGGAGATGCAATCGCTCCTGGCCTCGGCCGGGTTCGCCGAATCGCACCACCTGTTCGACGTGCACGGCATCTGCGGCGATTGCCGCCAGCCGTCGTCGTAGCGGCTGTGCCGCAACCGAGGTTCTCACACTCCGGCGGTGACCCGGGACGGGTGGGCCACCACCGGAGTGGAGGTAACACAGGAAGCGAACTCCCTGCGGGCGACGTTAGGCCTCCCTAACATCAATTGCAAGTCAGACCCACCAGGTTTCCGGTCAGATCGATGGAGTAATCTGAAGCGGTTGGCGCGTTCGTAGCTCAATGGATAGAGCATCTGACTTCGGATCAGACGGTTGGGGGTTCGAGTCCCTCCGGACGCACTGAGAAATCTGGTACTTGACCAGCGGTGATATGATGCGAAGGTCTCTCCAACGGGGAGGCCTTCGGCCATTTTTC